>DASQWP010000037.1:0-16352 GCA_035640195.1 Gaiellaceae bacterium
CGAGCGCCGGCCCGGCCGCGTCGGGTTCGAGGAGCCGCCGACCGCCGTTCCGGGCGAGCGCCTCGAGGTCCTGAACCGCGAGCTTCTCGCCGTCCCGGACGGCTTCACGATCCACCCGAAGCTCGCGAAGCAGCTCGAGCGGAGGCTCGAGACGCTCGGCCCGGAGGGAGGCATCGACTGGGCGCAGGCCGAGGGGCTCGCCCTCGGCAGCCTCCTCACCGAGGCGACGCCCATTCGGCTCACCGGCCAGGACACGGAGCGGGGCACGTTCTCCCACCGGCACCTCGTCCTGCACGACCACGAGTCGGGCGGCACGTGGACGCCGATCGAGCACCTGCGCGACGCGAAGGCGCCTTTCCAGGTCTACAACTCGCCCCTCTCCGAGATGGCCGCGGTGGGCTTCGAGTACGGCTACTCGATCGCCTGCCCCCGGGCGCTCGTCCTCTGGGAGGCCCAGTTCGGCGACTTCGTCAACTCGGCCCAGGTGATCGTCGACCAGTTCATCGTCTCCGGCCTCTCCAAGTGGGGGCAGAGCTCGCGGCTCACGCTCCTGCTCCCGCACGGCTACGAAGGAAACGGCCCTGAGCATTCCAGCGCCAGGCTCGAGCGCTTCATGCAGCTCGCCGCCCAGGAGAACGTGCGCGTCGTCAACTGCTCCACGGCGGCGCAGTACTTCCACGTCCTGCGCCGCCAGGCGCTGCATCCGAAGGCTCGACCGCTCATCCTCCTCACGCCCAAGGGCCTGCTGCGGTTGAAGGAGGCCACCTCGCGGCTCGAGGACCTCGCCCGCGGCGGGTTCCGGCCGATCATCGACGACCCGAGGCTCGACGAGGACGCGAAGCGGCAGGCCGAGCGGCTCGTTCTCTGCTCCGGCAAGGTCTACTACGACATCGTCGGGCACGAGGCGTTCGCGGACGTCGAGGGTGTGGCCGTCGCGCGCCTGGAGCAGCTCTATCCCTTCCCGGTCGCCGCCTACGACGAGCTCCTCTCTCGCTACCCGACGATCAGCGAGGTGATCTGGGCCCAGGAGGAGCCGCAGAACATGGGCGCCTGGCGCGCGATTCGTCACCGCCTCGAGGAAGGGCTTCCGGCCGAGGTGGAGCTCCGCTACGTCGGCCGCCCCTGGCGGGCGAGCCCGAGCGAGGGCTACCCGACCGCCCACCTGCTCGAGCAGGACCGTATCGCCCGCGAGTGCCTCGGCGCCTTCTAGGCCCTCCGGCAACCCCACTCAACGCGTCCAAGTCGGACAGGCCCGGTGCCAGGCACCGGACGTGTCTCGCCGAGCCGTGTCCCGCAGGCCCAACAGCGGTGCAGTCTGCCGTGGGCCGGTGGTGCGGAGCCGGCCGGTCAGGCTTCGGGTCGAATGAAGTCCGCGTCCGCTGGGGCCACGTCTGGTGCCAGGCCCCAGCCGTGTCCCGTCTGGACGCGTCTACGCGATCAGCGAGAGCCGGAGCGCCTTGGCGACGGCCTGCGTGCGCGTCTCCGCTCCGAGCCTCGCCATCGCCTTGCGGATGTGCGTGCGCACGGTCTCGGGCGAGATGAAGAGCTGCCGGCCGATCTCCTCGTTCGAGAAGCCGTCCGCGAGCAGGCGCAGGACCTCGCGCTCCCGCTGGGTGAGCTCGGGCGTGGACCCGTTGGCCTGCGAGACCGCGAAGACGCCCGCGAGCACCGGATCGACGTACGTCCCGCCGCGCGCGACGATCTCGACCGCGCGCACGAGGTCGACGAGCGGCGCCTCCTTGACGAGGAAGCCGCGCGCGCCGGCGTCGATCGCCTCCGTCAGGAGCGCTCGGTCGCCGTACCCCGTGTAGAGGATGACGCGGGTCGGGAGCTTCGCCTTCGTCGCGCGGCGGACGAGCTCCATGCCCGAGAGACCGGGCATGCGGACGTCCACCAGCGCCACCTTGGGCCGCCGGGTCTCGATCTTCGCGTACGCCTCGTCGCCGTCCCGGGCGCGTCCCGCGACCTCGATCTCGTGATCCTCGAGCACGGCACAGATCGCCTCCACCATCGCCGGATGATCGTCGGCGACGAGGCAGGAGAGCGGCGCCGGTGCCTCGGAGCTACGCGGCCGGGGCGACATCGAGCACCTCCCGGATGGTGTCGGCGAGCATGCTCGCGTTGAACGGCTTCTGGAGCAGGGGACGGGAAGCGACCTCGCCGGCGAGCGCCAGTTCCGTGTAGCCAGACATGTAGACGACCTTGATTCCGGGCCGCTCCGCGGCCAGGCGCTGCGTCAGCTCGAGGCCGCCCATCTCGGGCATGACCACGTCGGTGACGACGAGGTCGATCGCGCCCTCGTGGGCTGCGGCGACGGCGAGCGCCTCGACGCCGGTCCCGGCGGTCAGGACGGCGTAGCCACGTCCCGTCAGATCGCGCCCGATCAGATCGCGTACGACCTTCTCGTCCTCGACGACGAGCACCGTCTCGCTTCCCCCGCGCGCGGGCCGAGACGGCGGATCGGCGGTCCCGTCGGCCGGCTTCTCCACCCGGGGCAGGTAGATCTTGAACGTCGTCCCCTCGCCCGGCTCGCTGTAGACCCAGATGAACCCGCCGCTCTGCTTCACGATCCCGTACACGGTCGCGAGGCCCAGGCCGGTGCCCTTGCCCACCTCCTTGGTGGTGAAGAACGGCTCGAAGGCATGCGCTTGAGTCTCCTCGTCCATGCCGGCCCCCGTGTCGCTCACCGTGAGGACGACGTAGGGCCCCGGCGGCATCTCCACGGTTCGGCCGGAGGCGAGCGTCTCGTCGACCGCGGCGTTGGCAGTCTCGAGGACGAGGCGCCCCCCGCCGGGCATGGCGTCCCGCGCGTTGACGACGAGGTTGGCGACCACCTGCTCGAGCTGGCCGGGGTCGGCCTCGACGCGGCCGAGGTCCGGCTCGACGGAGGTGACGAGCTCGATGTCTTCGCCGATGAGGCGGCGGAGCATCCGCTCCATGTCCTCCACGATCCGGTTCAGGTCGAGGACGCGCGGCTGCAGCACCTGACGACGGCTGAAGGCGAGGAGCTGGCGCGTGAGGTCGGCCGCCCGCTCGGCTGCGCGCTTGACCTCTTCGGCGTCACCGCGCCGGGGATCGTCCTCGGCCAGTCCCATCCGCAGGAGGTCGGCGTACCCGAGGATGCCCGTCAGCAGGTTGTTGAAGTCGTGGGCGACCCCGCCGGCCAGGCGGCCGACTGCCTCCAGCTTCTGCGACCGGAAGAGTTGCTCCTCGAGCCGCTTGCGCTCGGTGATGTCCTCCGCGATCACGAGCGCGAGACGACGCTCGTCGTCACCACCCGCGACGCGGGAGATCGTGAGTCGAACGGAGATCGAGCGGCCGTCCCGGTGGACGTAGCGCTTCTCCGCCTGGAAACCCTCCCCTTCGCCCGCCATGAGCGAGGCGTAGAGGCCGGCGGTCGGCTCCACGTCTTCGGAGACCGTGAAGTCGCGGAAGGCACGGCCGCTGAGCTCGCTCGGAGCGAAGCCGAGCATGGCGGCGAACGCGGGGTTCGACGCCACGACACGGCCTTCCTCGTCGCCGACGCCGATGCCGATCGGCGAGGACTCGAAGATCGTCCGGAAGCGCTCCTCGCTCTCCTGCACCGCCTGCTCCGCCCGCTTGCGCTCGCTGATGTCCAGCAGGTAGCCCTGGAGGAACAGTGGGCGGTCGGCCTCGTCGCGGACGACGATCGCTTCTTCCTGGAGCCAGACCGGGCGCCCGTCCCGGGCCAGGATCCGATACTCGGTGCGAAGAGGCTCTCCCGTCGCGCGCGCGTGTGCGCGCTCTGCGAGGACGCGGTCCCGGTCTTCCGGGTGCAGCCGCTGGGAGAAGAGCTCGGAGTCGTTCGACCAATCCGCCGCCGCGTAGCCGAGGAGCGGGTCGATCTGCGGGCTCGTGTAGAGGTTGGGGCCGGCGCCGTCGAGGGCGTCCATGTAGGTGACGAGCGGGAGCTGCTCGACGAGCGTGCGATATCGCTGCTCGGCGGCGCGGAGCGCTTCTTCCGCGCGCCGGCGCTCGGTGACGTCGCGCGACGTCGTGAGGAGGAGGACGGGCCGTCCCTCCTCGTCGTAGATGGGCACGACCACTCCCTCGACCGTGACCCAGGTTCCGTCCTTGGCGCGAACCCGCGCCTGCGTGACCGGGGTCGCGCCGCTCTGCACCGCCGACGCGATCGTCGCCCGCGCGAGCTCGGCGTCCTCCGGGTGTACCTCGAGGGGGTTGACCTCGGCCGTGAGCTCCGCGGGGCTGAAGCCGAGCGCAGCTTCCCAGGACGGGGAGGCGTAGACGATGCGGCCCTCGGGGCCGAGGAGCGTGATCAGGTCCTTCGCGTTCTCGACGACGAGCCGGTAGAGCTCCCGGCTGGTGCGGAGCTCCTCCTCGGCCTGCTTCCGGGCCGTGATGTCGGCCGCGACGCCGATCATGCGCGTCGGAAGTCCGCGTTCGTCGAAGAGGACGCGGCCCCGGCTTGCGTTCCAGCGCACGCTGCCGTCGACCGTCCTGAGCCGGAACTCGACGTCGTAGACGGAGCCCTCCTCCATCGAGGCCGAGATGGCCGCGGAGACTCGTTCCCGGTCCTCCGGCGCGACCACTGCGAGGAACGAGTCGAACGTGCCGTCGAAGGCGCCGTCGCGGCTCCGGTTGATCTCCGCCACCTTCTCCGACCAGACGAGCTCGTCGGTGCGGAGGTTCCAGTCCCAGACGCCCATGTCGCCCGCCTCGAGCGCCAGGCGGAGGCGCTCCTCGCTCTCCGCCAGCCGGCGCTCGTGGTCCGCACGCCGGATCGCTCCCGCGAGCACGTGGGCCAGCGCTTGGAGGAAGTGGACGTCCTCGGGCTCGAACGCGCGGGCCGTGGCGGTGTGGCCCGCCAACACCCCGTACGGGCGCTCGGCGCCGGCGATGACGACGCTCGCGCTCGAGACGACGCCGTAGTCCTGCCAGAGACCGCTGCCGTCGAAGCGGGACTCGGTGCGCATGTCGGCGACGACCACCGGCTCCCCGCAGAGGAGCGTGTAGCCGGCCTGGGAGCGGCGTGAGGCGGCCAGCGTCGCGTGCCCCACGACACCGGCGTTCCACCCGAGCCCTGCACGCAGGAGAAGCGAGTCCCCGTCCGGGAGGAGCTCCTGGATCTCGACGAGCTCGACGCCCAGGCCGGCGGCCACGACGCCCACGGCTTCGTCCATGAGCTCGGGCACCGGAAGGCCGGCCAGCGCGCGCTGACCGAGCTCGGCCAGCGCCTGCGGGCGGCGCGTGGCCGCCTTCAGGCGTTGCTCTTCGCTGACGTCGGTCATCTTCACGTTCTGAGGTAGGGGTCGCCCCATTTCGGGGAGCCCTTGTCCCCCGTTCGGGGCGCGGGGCGCTCTAGTGCCCGCCGAGGGTGTCGTCGACGAGCACGAGCAGGCGCTCGAGCGGGAAGGGCTTGCCGAGGAACGCGTGCACGCCGGCGGCGCTGAGCTCCTGGGCCGTCTCGGGCTCGACTCCGCCGCTCACGACCACCACGGGGATCTCGGCGGTCGCCGGGTCCTCGCGGAGGCGCTGGAAGACGGTCGCCCCGTCCAGGTCCGGCAGGCGCAGGTCGAGGAGCACGAGCCCCGGGCGCTCCTCGCGCGCGAGCCGGATGCCCTCCGCCCCGGTGTGGGCGTCGAGCATGCGGATGCCCCGGAGGCGCAACGTCCGCTCGACGAGGAGCGCGTTCGACCTGCTGTCCTCGATGTAGAGGACGGTTCGATCGCCGACGGGCGCCGGCGCAGTCTCCTCCGCCGGAACCGCCTCCGAGGCGTCGAGAGCGTCGACCAGCGTGCCGATGCGCTCCCTCAGGCGCCGAGACTCCTCGGCCCTTCCCGCCGCCAAGGCGCTCTCGAGCTCCGCTGCGAGCCCCTCGATGTCCGACAGCCCGAGCACGGCCGCGGACCCGCGCAGGGTGTGCGCCTCCCGCGCGGCGTCGCTTCGCTCCTCCTCGATCGTCGAGAGCCGGCGCTTCGCCTCCGCGACGAACGTGCGCCGCAGGTCGGCGCTCACAGCAGGCCGGCCTTCTGCGCGACCGCGACAGCCTCGGCCCGCCGGCGGACGCCGAGCTTGAGGAAGATCCGGCCGAGGAGCGTCTTCACCGTCTCCTCGCCGAGGCCCAGCTCTGCCGCGACCTCGGCGTTCGTGCCCCCGGCGGCCACCAGGCGGAGCACGTCGCGCTCGCGGGGGGTGAGCGGCGCCTCGCCGGGCGTGCGCCTCGGGTGGCGGTGGTCGAACGTGAAGCGGCCGTCGAGCACGGTGCGAAGCGCCGCGAGGAGGTCATCTCCACGCCCGCTCTTGACGACGGTGCCCTGGACGCCCGCCTCCCGCGCGGCCTCGTTCAGCCCGCCGGTCGGACCGGCCGTCATGAGCACGGCGGGCGCCGAGGAGCCGCGCTCGCGCAGGGCCCGTACGAGCTCGGTGCCCGTGCCGTCGGGAAGGTTGTGGTCGACGAGGAGCACCGCCGGGGCTCGCCGGCCGGCCAGCTCGAGTGCTTCTCCCGCGCTCGAGGCCTCACCTGCGATACGGAACTCCGACTCGGCGAGCGCGAGTCGCACCCAGGCTCGGACGATCGCATCGTCTTCGACGAGCAAAACCGCGACTTCGGGCACCTGCAACCTCCGTCTCATCGCCGGTGACTCGCGTCAACCAGCCGACATCGTAGTCATCCCCGATTCGGGTGAGGGGACTCGCGCCCGACGAGGGATGCTCGCGGCCGGCGCCCGGCCCGAAGGAAGGAGCATGACAGAGCATTCTGCGGTCGCCCCGGCGGGCGAGGCCGAGCGTGTCGACGCGATCTTGGAGGCGGGCAGGTTGGCCGCGCTCGGAGAGCTGACCGCGGGCGCGGCCCACGAGATCAACAATCCGCTCTTCGCCATTCTCACGCTGGTCGACTTCCTGCTTCGCGAGGTGGAGCCCGGGACGAAGGCGTACGAGCGCCTTCGTCTCGTCGAGGGCAGCGCCCGCGATATCGAGGCGGTTGTCGGCCGGGTGCATCGCTTCGCCCGCGCTCGTGCGGGAGACGGGAGCCCGTTTCCCCTCGAGGAGGTCGCGGCGGGCGCCGTCGACCTCGTCCGCCACGCGAGCGCAGCCCGCGATGTCGAGCTCGTCGAGACGTACCCTTCGGCCCCGGCTCTCGTGGCTGGCGACCCTCGCCGACTCGCCCAGGTCTTCGTGAACCTGCTCCTGAACGCGCTTCAGGCCATGCCCGAGGGGGGGACTGTCACCGTCACCGTCGAGCGCGAGGCAGAAGAGGTCGTGGCCGTCGTCGCCGACGACGGGCCGGGCATTCCCACGGGCCACGCCGAGCGGCTGTTCGAGCTCTGGGAGACGACGCGACGCGACTCCGGGAGCGGCCTCGGCCTCGCAGTCAGCCGCATGGTTGCGGAGCTGCACGGCGGGACGCTCGCCCTCGACCCCGCTGCCCCTCGCGGCGCCCGGCTCGTCCTCCGCCTCCCGGGAGTCCGAGCATGAGCAGGATCCTCGTCGTCGACGACGAGCCGGTCGTGCGCGGGGTCGTCGTGGAGCTTCTGAGCGGCGCCGGGCACGAGGTCGTCACTGCCGAGAGCGGCGAGCAGGCGCTCGCCCTCCTCGACGGCGTCGACCTGCTCCTCTGCGACGTCGGCCTGCCCGGGGTCTCCGGCGAGGCCGTGGTCGAGGCTGCACGAGGTCGCCGCCCGGGGCTTCCCGTGCTGCTCATGACGGGCGATCCGGACGACCAGAGCCCCGGTGCTCTCGCCAAGCCCTTCAGCCCGTCCGACCTCCTGGAGAGCGTCGCCGGCGCGCTCGGTGGACCTCGCTTCCGGGTCGTCGTCGCGGAAGACCATCCCGCGGTACGCGCGAGCCTCGTCGCCTACCTCGACGCGCAGGAAGACATCGTCGTCGTCGGGGAGGCGGAGAACGGCGTCCAGGCCCTCGAGCTCGCGGAGCGCGAGGCGCCCGACTTCGTGCTCATGGACATCCGCATGCCGGTCGTCGGCGGCATCGAGGCGACGCGCACGATCAAGGAGCGGTGGAGCCGGACGCGAGTCGTCCTCCTCTCCGCGTACGAGCAGGATGAGCTGATCGAGGCCGGTCTCGAGGCCGGGGCCGAGGGCTTTCTCCTCAAGGGCGCCACCGGAAGCGAGCTCGTCGCGGCCGTTCGACGGGCGGCGCCGGACGTGGGCCCGGGGGTCGGCGCATGACGGCTCTTCCCCGCTGCCTCGTCGCGGACGACCATCCCGCTCTCGTCGCCGCCGTCGCCGACTTCCTCGGTGAGAGCGGCTTCGACGTCGTCGCGACGGCGTCCAACGGGCCCGCCGCGGTCGCCGCGGCGCGTGAGCACGTGCCGGACGCCGTCCTCCTCGACTACCGCATGCCCCGTCTCTCGGGAGCCGAGCTCGTCCGCGAGCTCAGGAGGGCCGCTCCGCGGGCGGGCGTCGTCGTCTACACCGCCGACGCCGACGACCGCCTCGTCGGCGAGGCGCTCGGCGCCGGCGCCTCGGCGATCGTCCTCAAGGAGGCTCCAGTCGCCGACGTCGCGCGGGCTCTCTCCGCCGTTCTCGCGGGCGGCTCCTACGTCGATCCCGCTCTCGGCATCGTCTCGCTCACGACGGCGAGGGTCGCCTCCGAGCTCACGCGCCGGGAGGCCGACGTGCTCACCCTCCTCGCGGAAGGCTTCACGTACGAGGAGATCGGCCGGCGGCTGGCGATCAGCCCCGAGACCGTGCGGACGCACCTCCAGAAGGCCTCCGACCGGCTGGGTGCCTCCACGCGCACGCACGCGGTGGCGACCGCGATCCGGCTCGGCCTGATCGCCTAGCGGCCCCGCTGCCCTACCCCGAATCGGGGATGGCTGCGTCGCGCGAGCGGCGATCCGCGCCGGCCGTGCGCCTCCCATCATGAGAGAGGAATGGTCGTTCGGTCTGACTGGCGTATTGCGCCCTCCGCGGTCGAACGCTCGGCTGCCTCGGCGACCGGGGCGATGGCCGCTGCGGCGGAGACGCTCCAGAGCCACCTCGAGTTCGTGCTCGACGAGCGGGTCGGCGGCCTGAACGTCGAGCAGCGCCGGTTCCTCGATGTGGCCGTCCGCTACGGCGACCGGCTCCTCAGGCTGGTCGAGGACATGCGCACTGTCGCTCTCGCCGAGTCGGGGGAGCTCGAGCTGTCGCTCGGCCAGGTCGACCTCGCCGCGGTTGCGCAGTCTTCCCTGGAGCACGTATGGCCGATCGCGCGGGTCGAGGGAAAGACGATCGAGCTCAGGAGCGGCGGGCCGGCGCGGATCACCGCCGACCTCCGGTGGGTCGAGCGAGTCGTGCTCGGCCTGCTCCTGGATGCCGTCGAGGCGGCTCCGCAGGGCTCGACCGTGTCGCTGACCGCCGACGAAGGCCTCCTGGAGCTCGCCTACGAGGCGGAGGAGCCTCCCTCCGATATCGCCCTCTCGCTCGCCGACGCGATCGCCCGCGTGCACGGCGGCGAGCTGGTCGTCTCGCAGGACGGCGGCTCCGTCGTGCTCGCCGTCCGGCTCGCGGCCGCCCTGCCCGCCGCCGCCTAGCGCCTGTGCCGGGGCTCCCGGCCCGCGGCGTCCGTCCCGGTCACCTCGTCCTCGCCTTCCGGCCGCTCGAGCGAGCCTTCGGGCTCCTCCTCCTCGACCGGATGGCCGCTCGTGCCGGGATCCTGCGGAAGGTCCTCGTCGGGCGTATCGGCCATGCCGCCAGCGTAACGGCTTGCAACGGAGGGCCAGTGCGCGGAGACTCTTCGGCGTGGCATTCGTCTCCCGTGGCTTCCGGGGCCGGCGCCGAGATCCGGCGGAGAGCGGGCGCGTCCCTCCCGGCCAGTACACGGTGGACGACTTCCCCGTGCTCTCGGCCGGGCCGACGCCGCACACGCCCCTGGAGGTGTGGAGCTTCTCCATCATCGCGAGCTCGGGGGACGTCCTCAGGCGCTGGAGCTGGGACGAGTTTCGCGCGCTTCCGAGCGAGACGGTCACGACGGACATCCACTGCGTGACGAAGTGGTCGAAGCTCGACACGGTCTGGGAGGGCGTGCCCGTGGAGCGGCTCCTCGAGGACGTGGAGCAGGACGCGGGCTACGTCCTGGCCTTCTGCGACGGGGGCTACACGACGAACCTGCCGCTCGAGGACGTCCTCGACGGACAGGCCTGGGTCGCGTTCGCCTACGACGGCGAGCCCCTCGAGCCCGAGCACGGCGGCCCGGCCCGTCTGCTCGTGCCGCACCTCTACTTCTGGAAGAGCGCCAAGTGGGTGCGGGGCCTGCGGCTCCTGGACGAGGACGAGCCCGGCTTCTGGGAGGCCCTCGGCTACCACCTGTACGGAGACCCGTGGCGGGAGCAGCGGTACTGGGGAGACTGACGCCGCTCGCCTGGCGGCTGGCCGAGGCGGTCGAGATCGTTCCGGAGACGCCGCGCGCGAGCACGCTCGTCCTCGACGTGCCCGACTGGCCCGGACACCGGGCGGGGCAACACGTCGACGTCCGCCTGACCGCTGAGGACGGCTACCAGGCGCAGCGCAGCTACTCGATCGCCTCGGCACCCGAGGAGGCGGGGCTGGCGCTGACGGTCGAGCGGCTCGACGACGGGGAGGTCTCGCCCTACCTCGTCGGGGAGCTGCGCCCCGGGGACCGCTTCGAGCTCCGCGGTCCCATCGGCGGCTACTTCGTCTGGGAGGCTGGGACGGCCGGCTCGCTCCACCTGGTGGGCGGCGGATCGGGGCTCGTGCCCTTGATGGCGATGCTGCGGCACCGGGCCGCGGCGGGGGGCGGCACGCCGACCCGTCTCCTCCTCTCGGCGCGCTCGCTCCAGGACGTCCTCTACCGCGACGAGCTCGAGCAGCTCGCCGCGGAGAACGGCGACCTGCGCGTGGCCCTCACGCTGACGCGCGAGCGCCCGCCGGGATGGACGGGATACGACCGGCGCGTCGACGAGGCGATGCTCGCCGAGGTCTTCGGGCCGCCGGCGGCGGACGGGCTCGCCTTCGTCTGCGGTCCCACCAGGTTCGTCGAGGCGGCTGCGAGCGGTCTCGTCGCGCTCGGCTACGACCCGAGCCGCGTTCGCACGGAGCGGTTCGGCCCGACTGGAGGTTGACGATGGAAGACGCGGACTTGAGGCTCGACGGCAACGCGGCCGCCGGCCTGCTGGGCGAGATCTTCGCGGTCGAGCTGACGAGCGCGCGGAGCACGTGCCGCGGGTGCGGGGCGACCGCGGAGGTGGGCGCCCTCACCGCCTACACGCACGCGCCCGGCATCGTGCTGAGGTGCCCGGGCTGCGACGCCGTGCTGCTGCGCGTCGTCCGCGGCGGGGGGCGCATCTGGCTCGAGCTCGCGGGCGTGCGCTCTCTCGAGCTGCGGGGGCCCGAGGCCGCGTAACCGCGCCCGCGCGTTCGTCGTTGCACCTTCGTGAGCACGGCGACCTTCGAGGCGAAGCGACGCGCACGGGGCCCCTGGACGGAGCGTCTGGGGCGCTTCGGCTTCGTGGCCAAGGGCGTGCTCTACGGGATCGTCGCCCTGATCGCCATCCAGGTCGCACTCGGGAGCGGGGAGCTCGAGGACAAGAAGGGGGCTCTCCAGGCGGTCGTCGAGCAGCCCTACGGCGAGATCCTGCTGGGGATCCTCGCCGCCGGCCTCGCCGGCTACGCGCTCTGGCGTCTCGTGGAGGCGGCGCTCGGTCCAAAGGACAAGAGCGGTGCAAAAGCGCTCGGCAAGCGCCTCCTCTCGCTCGGGAAGGGCCTTCTCTACGCCGGGCTTTGCTTCGTCGCCGTCTCCATCCTCGTCGGCGCGGGAGCCGGCGGCTCGGGCGACGAGGACGAGACCACGGCCACGCTCCTCGAGCTTCCGGCGGGCGTGTGGCTCGTGACGGCTGCCGGCGTCGGTCTGATCGTCGCTGCCCTCTACAACGGCTATCGCGGGGTCACGCGCAAGTTCTGCGACGACCTCCGCCGCATGAGCGCCACCGAGGAGCGCTGGGTGGAGGGCATCGGGCTCGTCGGGCACCTCGCGCGCCTGGTCGTCTTCGGCCTCATGGGCGTGTTCCTCGTCAAGGCGGCGCTCGAGTACGACCCGCAGGAGGCCGTCGGGCTCGACGGGGCGCTGGCCACGGTCGCCCAGCAGCCGTTCGGCCCGGCCCTCCTCGGCCTCGCGGCCGCCGGGCTGCTCGCGTACGGGCTCTTCTGCCTCGTGCAGGCGCGCTACCGCGAGCTCTGAGACCAGGCATCCGGCTGCTGTCTTAGGCTACGCGCGACTTGTACGACTTCCTCCTGCTCGTCCACGTCCTCTCGGCGTTCGCGCTGTTGGGGGCGACGGCCGCCCTCTGGGCGATCGTGCTCGCGACGCGGCCGGCCCGCCCGCGGCTCTCCGCGGCGACCGCGGCCCTGCTCCTTCGGCCGACGACCGTCGTCGTGATCGTCGGCACGCTTGGGACGCTCGTGTTCGGCGTCTGGCTGGCGATCTACCTCGACGAGTATCAGCCGTGGGACGGCTGGATCGTCGCTTCGCTCGTACTCTGGCTCGTCGGCACGATCACCGGCGCCCGCTCGGGAAACGAATACAACGCGGCGGGAACGGCCGGCGATCCAACCGACGCGGCCCGCCTCTGGAAGCGGGGCAACGTGCTGTCCGTGATCAGCACCGTCGCGGTCGTCGCCGTCCTCGTCCTGATGATCTACAAGCCCGGAGCCTGACATGCCGCTCGCCGCGATCCGCCCGGACGAGATCAACCTCCCGCTCCTGCTCCACGTCTTCGGGGCGATGGTGCTCGTGGGCATGCTCTTCGTGGCTGCTCTGGCGCTCCTCCTCGCCTGGCGGCGCTCGGATGCGGGCGACGCGCTCGCGCTGACGCGCTTCGGCTTCTGGTCGATCCTCGCGGGAGCTCTGCCGTCCTACGTGCTGATGCGGATCGGCGCCGAGTGGACGGCCTCCGAGGAGTTCGGCGACTCGGATCCCGACCTGGCCTGGCTCGGAATCGGCTACGTCACCGCCGACATCGGGGCCCTGATCCTCCTGATCTCGATCGTGCTCAGCGTCATCGGACTGCGGCGCGCGCGTCCGGATGCTCCGGGCGGCTCGACGCTCAGCCGCGTCGTCGGGGTGGCGGCCGTCTTGCTGCTCGCCGCCTATCTCGTCGCGACCTGGGCGATGACCACCAAGCCGACCTAGCAGCTGGAGGGGAAGAGCCGAAGGGCCGCCCGGAGGCAGCCCTTCGGATCGTGGATATCCGCGGCCTACGCGGCGGCGGGAGCGACCTCGGCCGGAATCTCGAGGTCGCGCTTACGAAGCGCCAGGAACGTCGCCGCGAGGGAGATCAGCGCGAAGCCGGCTCCCACCCAGAAAGCGGCCGCGAAGCCGGTCGTGAGGGCGGACGCAGGCTCGGTCCCGCTCGCCAGGAGGTTCTCCGTCCGGGTCGTCGAGATCGTCGCCAGCACGGCGAGCCCGAGGGCCCCGCCGACCTGCTGCGTCGTGTTGATCAGCCCCGACGCGAGCCCGGCCTCGCGGTCGCCGATGCCGGCGAGGGCCGCGATCGAGACCGGCACGAACGAGAAGCCGAGACCGACGCCGACGAGCAGGAACCCGGGCAGGAGGTCGCCGACGTAGGAGCCCTGCGGCGACACTTGCGTGAAGTACAGGAGGCCGCCGGCGAGGAGCGTCATGCCCGTCGCGAGAATCGGCTTCACGCCCACTCGGGTGACCAGCGCCTGCGAGATGCCCGAGGAGACCACCGCGGTCAGCGCGATCGCGAGGTACGCCGCTCCCGCCTGCATGGCGGAGAAGCCGAGCACCTGCTGCATGTACAGCGAGAGCAGGAAGAACATCCCGAAGACCGTCGTGCCCAGGCCGAGCCCGACGATGTTCGCTCCCGTCGGCGTCCGCCGGCGGAAGAAGCCGAGCGGGACGAGCGGGGAGCGGGAGCGGAGCTCGATCGCGAGGAACGCGGCCATCAGGAGTGCGGAGCCGGCCAGGACGCCGATCGTCTGCAGCGAGGCCCAGCCTGCGTTCGTCGACTGCGTGAGCCCGTAGACGAGGAGCATGAGGCTGCCCGTCACGGTGACGGCGCCGGCCGTGTCGAAGTGCTTGGCGAGCCCGTCGGCCCGGCTCTCGCGCACGTACCGGGGCACGAGGAGGAGTGCCCCGAGGCCGATGGGGATGTTGACGAAGAAGATCCACTCCCAACCGACGTACTGGGTGAAGACGCCGCCGAGGAGGACGCCGATGGCGGCTCCCGAGCCGGCGACCGCGCCGAGGATGCCGAGCGCCTTGTTCCGCTCGGACCCCTCGGAGAACATCACCGAGACGATCGAGAAGACGGACGGCGAGAGGATCGCGCCCGCAGCGCCCTGGAGCAGCCGCGCCACGATGAGCATCTCGGGCGAGGTTGCGAATCCCGCGAGAAGCGAGAAGGCGGCGAACGCAGCGAGGCCGACCATGAAGACCAGGCGTCGGCCGAGAAGGTCGCCCATGCGGCCGCCGAGGAGCAGGAAGCCGCCGAAGGTGAGCGCGTACCCGCTCACGATCCACTGCAGATCCTCCGGCGAGAAGCCGAGATCGGTCTGGATCGAGGGAAGGGCGACGTTCACGATCGAGAGGTCGAGGACGACCATGAGGTAGGCGATGCTCAGAAGAGAGAGCGCCTTCCAGCGTTTGGGATCGAGTGCGGGGGACATCGTTCTCCTTCCGGTAAGCCGAAGCTCCGAGTTGTCTGAGTCCAGGCTGCCGGAGGCGACACGCATCCGAAATGCGGCTACCAGGCTTTGCGGGGTAGGGAAAACCCGACCGGATTCCGCGCGCCAGCAGGCTACCCTCTCCTCTCCATGATCATGCGGCGCCTCACCCTCGTCTTCACCGACATCGAGGGCTCGACCAAGCTGCTCGAGCGGCTCGGGGACGCCTACACCGGCCTGCTCGTCGCGCACCGGGAGCTCGTCCGCTCGGCGGCGAGAGCGACGGGCGGCGAGGAAGTCGACTGCCGCGGCGACGGATTCTTCTTCGCCTTCGAGGACCCGGACGCCGCGGCTCGCTTCGCGGTGCGGGCGCAACGGATGCACCTGCGGGCGAGCTGGCCGGAGGGGGAAGACGTACGCCTGCGCGTGGGGATCCACACGGGCGAGGCTCTGGTCGGTGCGGACGGCTACGTCGGCCTCGACGTTCACCGTGCGGCCCGGATCGCTGCCGCCGCCCACGGGGGCCAGGTGCTCCTCTCCGAGGAAGCGGTCGACGGCGTGCGCAAGGTGCACAGCCGCCCACTCGGCGGGTTCCGGCTGGCCGGGCTGACCGACCCGCAACCCCTGTATCAGCTCTTCGCACCCGGGCTTCGCGAGGAGTTCCCGCCGCCGCGGGGCGTCACGCCCGCGAACCGGCGGCGCATCCTCGTCGCCGACGACTCCGTCCTGCTCCGAGAGGGTCTGGTGCTCCTCGTCGAGCGGGCCGGCTGGGACGTCGTCGGACAGGCGGCCGACGCCGAGGAGCTCCTCGCGCAGGCCGGCGAGCTGCTCCCGGACGTGGTCATCGCCGACATCAAGATGCCGCCGACGCACACGGACGACGGCCTTCGGGCCGCGAAGGAGATCCGCAGGCGGCACCCGGCCGTCGCCGTCCTGGTCCTCTCCCAGTACGCGGAGCCGGCCTACGCACGCGAACTGTTGGCCGAGGGAGAGGAGAAGGTGGGCTACCTCCTCAAGGACCGCATCGCGGACGTGGACGGTTTTGCGACGGCGCTCGAGAGCCTCGCGGCCGGCGGCTGCGTACTCGATCCCCTGTTGACGCGGGCATCCGCGTCGTAGACTCAGCCGAGACTTCCGTGTTCGCGCGCATGACGACGTTCAGCGGCTCTCCCGAACGGATCGAGGAGGGCATGCGCGTCTATCGCGACCAGGTGATTCCCTGGTTGCGGGACGCGACCGGCTTCCGCGGCTGGGTCGTCCTGATCGACCGGGAGAACGAGAAGGCCGTCGGGCTCACGTTCTGGGCGACCGAGCAGGACGCACTCAAAGGCGAAACGAGCGGCGGCCCCCTCCGTGACGAGGTGGCCGCGAGCGTGGGGGCGATCATGGAGAGCCTCCAGCTCTACGAGGTAGCGATAGCCGAGGGCGTCGCCCTCGACGAACCGCGCTAGTCTCATCCGCCGGGCCGATGCTGGTAGTTGAACGGGCCGTGGGCGATGAGTACAAGGACAGCCGCGAGCGACGATGCCCCCGGCAGGAATCGAACCTGCGCACGCGGTTTAGGAAACCGCTGCTCTATCCACTGAGCTACGGGGGCCGGACGGGATCAGAGTAGCGCGCGGCCGGCCCCGAACCCGGCTGCTGCAGGTAGAAAGGGGGCATGCCGACGCGGCGGCCGCTCGAGTTCGGGATCTCCGTCGTGCCCACTGCGGACGACCTCGA
>DASQWP010000038.1:0-4790 GCA_035640195.1 Gaiellaceae bacterium
TGACGACGTTCGTGTATCCCGACGGCAAGTGGGAGGAGACGCTGGAGCTCGTCGACCGGTCGGCCCCGTACGGCCTCACCGGCGCGATCTTCGCCGAGGACCGCGAGGCCGTGCTCGAGGCGGCCGAGCACTTCTGGCCCTGGTACTCGAACGAGCCGCGGACGATCGCGGTCGCGAGGGCGTCCACGTCCGCGGTGGGGTGGGCGACGATGAAGTCCTTCCCGCCCGTCTCGCCGACGATCCGGGGATAGCTCCGGTAGCCCGCGATGTTCTGGCCTATCGTCTTCCACATGCCCTGGAAGACGGGCGTCGAGCCGGTGAAGTGGACGCCGGCGAGGTCGGGGCTCGCCAGCGCGGCGTTCCCGATCTCGGCGCCGCTTCCGTAGACGAGGTTGACGACGCCGTCGGGAAGGCCGGCCTCCTGGAGGAGGCGCATGACGTAGTACGCGGAGAGCATGGCCGTGCCGGCAGGCTTCCAGACGACCGTGTTACCCATCATGGCCGGGGAGGCGGGGAGATTGCCTGCGATCGCGGTGAAGTTGAAGGGCGTGACCGCGAAGACGAACCCCTCGAGGGGGCGGTATTCCATCCGGTTCCACATCCCCGGCGAGGAGATGGGCTGCTCCTCGTAGATCCGCGTCATGAAGACGGGGTTGAAGCGCCAGAAGTCGACGAGCTCGCAGGCGGCGTCGATCTCTGCCTGATGCGCGGTCTTCGACTGGCCGAGCATCGTGGCGGCGTTCAGCGTGTCGCGCCAGGGGCCGGCGAGGAGCTCGGCGGCGCGGAGGAAGACGGCCGCGCGCTCCTCCCAGGGCAGGCGATGCCAGTCGTGCCAGGCCTCGCCGGCGGCGTCGATCGCGGCCTCGACCTCCTTCGCGCCGCCCTGGTGGACGTCGGCGAGAACGTGGTCCTTGTCGTGGGGCATGACGGCCTGCTTCAGGTTCCCGGTCGTGACGTCCTGACCGCCGATGACGCACGGGATCTCGGGCCGCTCGGCCTTCATCTGCTCCAGGCGCACCTGGAGGCTCGCGCGCTCCGGCGATCCGGGCCCGTAGGAGCGGACGGGCTCGTTCTGGGGCGGCGGGGGCCGGAAGATCCCGGGAGCGCTCACAGGCGCCATTCTACGTCTCATCCGGACGTGGCTCGGCGGGCGGCGGGCATGCTATTCGCGTGCAGGTGATCCGCTACGACGCGCCGGGTTGGGGCACGGGGGAGCTTTGGCTCGAGGACGGGCTGCTCGTCAACCACGAGCTGCCCAGCGCCCGCGGAGGCGGCGAGACGGCGAGCCATCCGCTGGCCGCGCGGATGGTCGCCTACTTCGGCGGGGAGCGAGCGGACTTCGCCGACGTCGAGCTCGATCTCGAGTGGATGACGCCCTTCCAGGGCGCCGTGGCCGAGACGCTCCGGCAGGTGCCCTACGGCGAGGTCGTCACCTACGGCGAGCTCGCTGCGCTTGCGGGCTATCCGAACGCGCAGCGCGCGGCGGGCTCGTTCTGCGCCGGGAACCGCTTCCCGATCCTCGTCCCGTGCCATCGCGTCGTCGCGGCGAACGGGCTCGGTCCCTACGGCTCGCTCGGACGGGATTACAAGCGGCGTCTTCTGGCCCTCGAGGGGGTGGCAGAGTGAGCCTCTCGGACGAAGTGCGCTCCGAGCTCGCGGCCATCGATCCCCGCAAGGCTTGTTGCCGGCTGGCCGAGCTCTCCGCGCTCGTCCGCACGGCCGGGAGCGTTCACTTGCGAGGCGGGGGGAGGATCGCTCTTCACCTCGAGGTCGCGAGCCCCGCGGTCGCCCGGCGCGCCTTCTCGCTCCTGCGCTCCTACGGTGTCCCCTGCGAGATCCGAACGTATCGCCGGCAGGCCTTCGAGCGTGCCAGGCGGTTCCAGATCCACGTGGAGGACGATCCGCGGGCCGTGCAGGCGCTGAACGAGGCCGGCGTCCTCGACGCGAGGCTCGCTCCGCTCGAGCATCCCCCCCGGCGCGTCGTCGCGCGCTCGTGCTGCCGAGCGGCCTACCTTCGCGGCGCCTTCCTCGCCGCCGGCTCGGCTACGGGACCGCGAAGCGCCCACCTCGAGCTGCGCACGTCCGACTCGCGCGCAGCGGAGTTCCTCACGGCGCTCGCCCGGGAGGAGGGCTTCGCGCTCGGCGTCTACGAACGGGCACGCCACGGGGTCGCCTACGCCAAAGGGGTCGAGAGCATCGCTGACCTGCTCGCCTTTCTCGGCGCCCACGAGGCGGCCCTCCATTTCGGCGAGGAGGCCGTCGTCGCCGCCACCCGCGCTCGCGCGAACCGTCTCGCCAACGCCGACCATGCGAACATCGGACGTGCAAGCCGCGCGGCCGACGCGCAGCTGCGCGCCATCGGCCGCCTCGAGGCAGAGGGCCGCCTCGAGGACCTCGCGCCGGATCTCCGCGAGATCGCGCGCTTGCGCCGCCGCCATCCGACGCTCTCGCTCCGAGAGCTCGCGGGCCGTTGCCGCCCCCCGGCCACGAAGGCATCTGCGCAGCGACGCCTGGCCAAGCTACAGCGCCTCGCGAAACGGTAAGGGTCTCAGAATCCGAGGAGCGGGTCGGAGGGGAAGCTCCGAGGACGACCTCCCCCTCCGCTTGAACCACGCTCCGGACCGTGGCGCCGGACGGGGTCTGAATCCGACGCCCGACGAGCGCGGACCCGCTCCCAGCCAGCGTATCCCTCGCATCACGGCCGTGCAAGGGGGGAAGGCAGGATTTGCCAGTTCCGCCTCGAGGGTACAATCGCGCGCCGGGCACCCTATGAAAGCGGAGGTCGCATGAGCGTACGCGTGGGCATCAACGGCTTCGGCCGCATCGGCCGGAACTTCTTCCGCGCCGCTCGCAAGCGGAGCGCGGACATCGAGGTCGTGGCCGCCAACGACGTCGGCGATGCGAAGACGTTCGCCCACCTCCTGAAGTACGACTCCGTGCTCGGCCCGCTCGAGGACGAGGTGGAGCCCGGGGAGGGCTCCATCCGCGTGGGCGACACCGAGGTACGGTGGCTGAACGAAAAGGATCCGACGGCGCTTCCCTGGAAAGATCTCAACGTCGACGTCGTCGTCGAGTCGACCGGCCTCTTCACCAAGCGCGAGGACGCCCAGAAACATCTTCAGGCCGGAGCCGAGAAGGTCGTCATCTCGGCGCCTGCCACCGATCCCGACGTGACGATCGTCCTGGGCGTCAACGACGACGCTTACGACAAGGAGCAGCACCAGATCGTCTCCAACGCCTCCTGCACGACGAACTGCGTCGCCCCGCTCGCCAAGGTCCTGCACGATTCCTGGGGGATCCAGTCGGGCTTCATGACCACCATCCACGCGTACACGAGCGACCAGCGACTCCAGGACCTGCCTCACAAGGACCTTCGGCGAGCCCGTTCGGCGGCGATCAACCTCATCCCGACCTCGACCGGCGCGGCCCGCGCGATCGGCCTCGTCATCCCTGAGCTCCAGGGGAAGGTCGACGGCGTCGCCATCCGCGCGCCGGTGCCCGACGGCTCGGTCGTCGATCTCGTCGCGCACCTGGAGAGCGAGGTGAGCGTGGACGAGCTGAACGCGAAGTTCGCGGAGGTCGCCGACTCGGGTCGGCTCGAGGGCATCCTCCTCTACTCGGACGACCCGATCGTCTCCACCGACATCATCGGCAGCGAGTACTCGTCCATCTTCGATAGCGAGCTGACGATGGCGAGGGGCAACGAGGCGAAGGTGTTCGGCTGGTACGACAACGAGTGGGGGTATAGCTGCCGGCTCGTGGACCTGGTGGAACGGCTCCTGTGAATGCCTGGCGCGGCAAGGAGGGGGCTCATGGGGGAACCATGGGTTCCCCCATGCCGGGCAACGAGTCGGGGTATAGCTGCCGGCTCGTGGATCTGGTCGAGCGGCTCCTCTAGGTGCGTCGGCCGCGATCTGTACGGGACGCCGACGTCGCGGGCCGCCGAGTCCTCGTCCGCGTCGACTTCAACGTCCCGCTCGAGGACGGCCGCGTTGCCGACGACACGCGGATCCGGGCGGCCCTGCCCACGCTCGAGCTGCTGCTCGAGCGGGAGGCGGCGGAGCTGGTCTTGTGCTCGCACCTCGGGCGTCCGCAGGGGGAGGATCCCGCGTTCTCGCTGGAGCCGGTGCGCGAGCGGCTGCGGAAGCTCCTCCCGGACGAGCGTGTGCGGCTGCTCGAGAACACGCGCTTCCATCCCGGCGAGACGAAGAACGATCCCGAGCTCGCGCGGGAGCTGGCGGCGCACGGGGACCTGTACGTCAACGACGCCTTCGGCTCGGCACACCGCGCGCACGCCTCGACGGAAGGCGTGGCTCACCTGCTGCCCGCGTACGCGGGTCTTCTGCTCGAGCGGGAGCTCGAGGAGCTCGGCGCGCTGCTCGAGGGGCCGGAGCGACCGTTCGCGGCGGTCCTGGGCGGAGCGAAGGTGGACGACAAGATCGGCGTCTTGCGCTCGCTCGGGGAGCGGGCCGACATCGTGCTAGTCGGCGGCAAGATGGCTGCCGAGCTCGCGTCGCGATCTCCGCTGGAGAGGACCATGCTGCCGACGGACGTCGTCGCAGCCGAGGCGTTCGAGCCCGACGCGGAATCGAGGGTCGTCGCGGCCGACGAGGTTCCGGCAGGATGGCTCGAGCTCGACATCGGCCCCGAGACGCAGGAAACATTCGCTGAGCAGATCGGCGAGGCGCGGACGGTGTTCTGGAACGGGCCGATGGGCGTCTTCGAGTGGAAGCGCTTCGCAGCCGGGACGAAGGCCGTCGCGGAGGCGGTCGCGGTCGCGGACGCGCACA
>DASQWP010000039.1:0-5590 GCA_035640195.1 Gaiellaceae bacterium
CCACGAACGAGGTCGAAGGCGCCGCGAGGTACGCGAGGTCACAGCCGGACTACGTCGCCTCGTGGGTCAACCTCCTCGAACCCGCTCGGCTCGAGTTCAGCCCGGTGCTCTTCAACGCAGTCTTCACGGGCGACGTGGAGCGGCACGAGGCCGAGATCCGGAAGGTCTGGGAAGGCCCGCTCTGCATCGTCGCGCGCGACGTCCCGACGGCGAGGGAGCTCGCTCGCGTTCGGAAGGAGGTCGAGGCCGGCCTCGGCGACCTCGGGCTCGAGATGCTCTGGTCTCAGGGTCCCGCCGTCGATCCGGTGGTCGAGATCGGCGTGGTCGTTGACGTTGGCGGCCAGGCGCAGGCGGCCCTGGACCGCCGCTACGGGCCCGGCGTGGTACGGCTCGTTCCGGCGCTGAAGCCGGTCTCGTGATCGGGCTCCTTCTGCTCAGGGGCCCCCCGCTGTGAGGAGGGCCGCCAACCGGCAGCCCTCGTCGCTGGTCACCGGTGAAGCGGTCGGTCAGCTCATCATCTCGGCCATGGCGGCCCGGCCGCGCTCCGCCATCTCCTCAGGCGGAACGTCCTCGACGTGCGTCGCGAGCGACCAGGAGTGCCCGTAGGGGTCGACGATGCTGCCGAAGCGGTCACCCCAGAACATGTCTTCGACGGGCATCGTCACCGTCGCGCCGGCGTCGACCGCCTGCTGGACGGCGGCGTCCACGTCTTCCACGTACATGAACAGGGTGACGGTGGTCCCGCCGACCTCCTTCGGCGGCCTCGTGCTGGCATGGGGGAACGGATCGGCGATCATCACCACCGAGTCTCCGATCTGGATCTCGGCGTGCGCAATCGTGCCTCCCGGCCCCTCCATGCGGCCTCGCTCCTGCGCCCCGAACGCGCGCTTGTAGAACTCGATCGCCTCGGAGGCGTTGTCGACGGCGAGCGAGGGGCTGAGAGTGTGGTAGCCCTCCGGAATCGGCTTGACGGCCATGATCCCTCCTTCCGAAGTCGTGACGTACCGACCTCGATCCTACTCGCTTGACCATGCCCACCATTCGCCGTCGTATCCTGCGGCTCCGATGGCAAACCACCACGTGGTCGTCGTCGGCGCGGGGTTCGGAGGCCTCTTCGCGACCAGGCGCCTGAAGCGCGCGCCCGTTGACGTGACGGTCGTCGACCGCACGACGCATCACCTCTTCCAGCCGCTGCTCTACCAGGTGGCGACGGGAATCCTGTCCGAGGGAGCGATCGCGCCGCCCGTGCGTGACGTGTTGCGCCGCCAGCGCAACGTGCGCGTGGTGCTGGGAGAGGTCGCCGACGTCGACCTGGAGGAACGCGCGGTCACGTACGGCGTGCTCGGCCGCGAGCTCCGGATTCCCTACGACAGCCTGATCGTCGCGACCGGGGCGGCACAGTCCTACTTCGGCCACGACGAGTTCAGCGTCCACGCGCCGGGCCTGAAGACGATCGACGACGCCCTGGACCTGCGCGGGCGGATCTTCGGCGCCTTCGAGCTCGCGGAGACCGAGCCCGACCCGGAGCGCCGCCCGGACTGGCTGACCTTCGTGGTCGTCGGCGCCGGTCCGGCGGGGGTCGAGATGGCGGGGCAGATCGCCGAGCTGGCCCGCCAGAGCCTGCGTTCGAACTTCCGCAGAATCGATCCCGCGGACGCCCGGATCCTGCTGCTCGACGGGGCGCCGAGGATCCTCGGGGACTTCGACGAGCGCCTGGCCCGGAAGGCGGCCGCCGAGCTCGAGCGACTGGGCGTGGAGATCCAGGTTGGCGCGATGGTGATGGGGATCGACGCGGAAGGCGTCGACGTCCGTGGCCGTGACGGCGAGTCCCAGCGCGTGCGGGCGAGAACGAAGGTGTGGTCCGCGGGCGTGCAGGGGTCGGCCCTCGGCGCGCTGCTTGCCAGGCGAAGCGGCGCCGAGCTTACGCGTGACGGCCGGGTCGGCGTTCTACCCGACTGCTCGCTGCCCGGTCACCCTGAGGTGTTCGTCGTCGGCGACCTGATGGCGCTCGACGGCCTGCCGGGACTGGCCGAGGTCGCGATCCAGTCCGGGCGGCACGCCGGCTCGGAGATTCGACGAAGGCTCGAGGGGGAGTCGGAGCCCCGGCCCTTTCGCTACCGGGACCTCGGGAGCCTCGCCGCCATCTCGCGCTATTACGCGATCGGCCAGCGCGGCCGGCTGCGCGTCTGGGGCTTCGCCGGCTGGGTCCTGTGGCTCGTGGTGCACCTCACCTTCCTGACCGGCTTCAAGAACCGCGCGAGCGCGCTCTTCCACTGGATCATCAGCTTCTTCGGCCGGGCTCGAGCCGAGCGCACGACCACGCTCGAGCAGGTGCTCGCCCACCACGTGCCCGAGGCATCCGCCGCTCCCGATCGCCGCAGACGGCCCGGCGACTAGTGCCCCTCCAGGCAATACACGCCTGCTTCTGACCCGCGATTACACAGCGCCAGTGCCCTCCCTCGCCCTTACCAAGGCTTCTAGCCTTGCCTGCGGACGAGTGGGGACTCTGGCTTGGTGCTCGCGACCCAGAAGCTAGGCAGCATTACCTGAAGAGGCACTAGCCCGGAAGCTGGTCGGGCAGACCGAAACGCTCGAAGAAGTCGACGAGCCTGCGGGGATCGGCGGTCTGCTCCGGCCACCGCGCGTAGACCTCGCGCTCGGGAAGCTCGATCGACCGCGTGACGAAGGCGGTGACGTCGCTGATCTCGGCGCCCCGGAGGGTGAACACGTTGAGCGCGAACGGCAGGTAGCTCTCCGCGTCGTCGTCCCAGGTGTAGAAGGCGATCGCCTCCTGCCCGTTGGCGCGAGCATCGACGTAACGCCAGCGCCAGGCGCCAGACAGCGGCCAGCCCGCCAGGAAGATGCGGATCGCCTCGCGTCCGCCGAACCAGCTGCGAAGCGGGGGCATCGCGAACGTCGCGTCGTCGGCGAGCATGGAGACGACGGCGTCGACGTCGCCGCGGTCCCACGCGTCCACGTAACCCTGCACGATCTCGCGCACGCGCTTGTCTCCGAGCGAGCGGAGGGTGGCCTGCTGGCTCTGCTCAGGGAGTCGCTCCTCCACGGCCGCGCGGGCGCGCTGGAGAGCGCTGTTCACGGAGGCCGTCGTCGTCTTCAGCGTCTCTGCCACCTCTCGGGCCGAGAACCCGAGCACCTCACGCAGGACGAGCACGGCGCGCTGCCGCGCCGGCAGGTGCTGCAGCGCCGCGATGAAGGCCAGCTCGACGCTCTCGCGCCGCTCGTAGCGGGCCTCGGGCGCGGCCAACCCGTCCTCGACGCCGAGCTTCTCGTCCGGATAGGGCTCCACCCAGACCGACTCCACCAGCGGCTCTCCGGGGCCCTGGTGCGGATCGGTCGCGGGGCCGTAGTCCACCGGGAGCACCCGCTTGGGCCGTTTTTCGATCGCGGTCAGGCACGTGTTCGTCGCGATCGTGTACAGCCACGAGCGAAGGGAGCTCCGCCCCTCGAACCGGGGTAGGCCGCGCCAGGCTCGCAGCAATGCTTCCTGAAGAGCGTCCTCGGCGTCGTGGAGCGAGCCGAGCATCCGGTAGCAGTGAGCGTGGAGCTCCCCGCGGTGGGGCTCGACGAGTCGGCGGTAGGCGTCCTCGTCGCCCCCTCGGGCCGCCGCGAGCAACTCTCGCTCCTGCACCGCAAGGCTCGTGGAGGCGATGGGCATCGTCCGACAGCCTAGTCAGGGCGGTGAACCCGGGGCAAGCCGGTCGACTCCACCGATTAGTTCGGGGAGCGATGCCGGTCGAACAGGGCAGGGACGTGATTCCAAGCTCCTCGAAACCCGTGGTCCATCTCGAGCTCCACACAGCCGACCTGCGCGATGCCCAGGCGCTCTACGCGCAGCTCTGCGGCTGGCACGCGGAACGAGTCGAGGCCGGCGGCCGTTCGTACCTCGCGCTCGAGCTGGGCGCCGGCTTCGGCGGGGGCATCGTCCAGTGCGAGACGCGGCGCCCGGTTTGGCTGCCGTACGTCGAGGTGACCCGGATCGGCGAGACCACGGAGCGGGCGCGAGCGCTCGGAGCGAGGGTGCTCCTGGAGCCCCGCGAGGGCCCGGCCGGGTGGCGCAGCGTCGTGGTCACGCCGGCAGGCGGCGAGATCGCGTTCTGGGAGCCGAAGACACGTTGCCGAGTCGCCTAGAAAGGAGCCTGCATGGACTACCGACTCGAAGTGGTTCAAGTTCCCGTCGCCGACGTGGACCGCGCGAAGGCGTTCTACGCCGAGCAGGCCGGTTTCCACCTGGACCGGGATCATCAGGTGAGCGACGACGTGCGCGTCGTCCAGTTGACGCCCCCCGGCTCGGCCTGCTCGATCGTGATCGGCACGGGGCTCTCGGACATGCAGCCGGGCTCCGTGCAGGGTCTCCAGCTGGTGGTGGCGGACATGGACGCGGCGCACGAGGAGCTCGCCGGCCGTGGCGTCGACGTGAGCGAGATCCAGGTGCTGGGCCGTCCCGGCCTGCCCGGCTTCCGGTTCGCCTCCTTCCGCGACCCGGACGGGAACGGCTGGGCGTTGCAGGAGGAGCGGCCCTTCGAACCCTAGGACGCTCCTGGTGACCGTCGGGCGCGCTCGAGCTCTCGTTCGGCGCTCTCCACGTCCGCCCGTCGGCTTCTGAGCGCCTGCTCGGAGCGTTCGAGCTCGCGGGCTCGACTCTTGACGTCTCGCTCGGCCTCTTTCATCGCGCGGCGAGCGTTGCGGAGACGCTCCTCGGCTTGGCGCTTCCTCTGTGCCTCCTTCTCCTGCTCCGCCCTTCGCTTCTCGGCACGCTTCGCCGCACCGTCCTGCTTCCCCTTCCGCTCCTTCGGCCGTTGCGCACGCCCCGCTCCCGGCGCGGCCGGAAGGGCGCCGAAGCCGAAGCCGGCGGCCGCCAGCTCTCTCTCGAGCCTTCCTTCACGTACGCGTTGCCCGGCCTCCTCGTCGACGGCGGCGGCGTGCAGCGTTTCCCTTACGCGGTCGAGCGTGGCCTCAGTCGCCGGATGACCGGCCTCGGTGAGAAGAGATCCGGCGGCGCCGGCGAGCTCGGCGATCGCCGAGCGCTCGTCGTCTCGCGCCCGTTGCACCGCCTCAGGCGACCCGCCGCCGAGCAGCTTCTCGTGGGCCTTGCGCAGACGCTCTCCAGCTGTGAGGAGGCCGCGAAGCCGCATCTTCTCGCGGCGGGCGAGCTGGTTGACCGTCCAGGCGGGGATCGTCGGCTTGCGTAGCCCCTTCACCTGGTCGGCCGCCTCGCGCTCGCCGTCCTCGCGGAGCGAGCGGGCGAGCTCGTTGCGCCGCTCGACGAAGTCCTCCACGGGGACGGCGTAGAGCCGGTCGATCTGCTTGTCGGGTTCGGCGGGCATGGTTGGCCGGATGACGACGAGGCTTCCATCATGGCTGAGCGGCTGCCCGCCTGGAGCGTCGTCGGTTTGACGCCCGGGTGGTCAGGAATGACCATCTCGCTCACGCCTCGAACTTGGTGGAACAGAGCGATGCGGACCGGTGTTGCCGTTTCCTATCGTGGGCTGGTGCTCGTGGACACGTTCGGCCTGCGACGCCTCCGCCCGAGGCCGATGTTCGCCCTCACCCTGGCCGGCTTCCTTGCCAG
>DASQWP010000040.1:0-3832 GCA_035640195.1 Gaiellaceae bacterium
GCCGGAACACGAGCGTGTACTCGCCGGGCTCCAGGCCGGCGGCGAGCTCGCCGATGCGGCCGTCGCCGTCGGTGACTGCCTCGGCGACGAGGTCGTCGCCGCGGTAGAGCCGCACGGGGACTCCCTCGGCCGGGCGGCCGCCCTGCGTGTCGAGGACGTGGGTGGAGAGCGAGGCGGTCACGCGAGGAATCTTTGCGCCTCGCGGCGCTGGTCGTGGATGACCTGGCGCTCGTTCACGCGCACGAGCTCCCCGCCCAGGACGACGGGCTCGCCGCCGACGTAGAGGCGGTCGACCGCGTGGGGGCCCGAGAGGACGAGGGCCGCGACGAGGTCGTCGGCGCCCCCGAACTCCAGGGTGTCGGTTCGCCAGACGGCGAAGTCCGCGCACTTGCGCGGCTCGAGCGAGCCGATGTCGTCCCGTCCGAGCACCGACGCACCGCCGCGCGTCCCGAGGTGCAGCGCGTCGCGCGTACGGAGCGCCTGCGGACCGTCGCGCCCGCGCGCGGCGAGGAGGGCCTGCTTCACCTCGGCGGCCAGGTCGGCGCGCTCGTTCGAGGCCGAGCCGTCGACCCCGAGCCCCACGCGCACGCCGTCTTCCAGCATCGCCCGCACGGGCGCCACTCCGGCGCCGAGCCGGAGGTTCGAGCTCGGGCAGTGGGCGATGCCGGTGCGGGTCTGCGCGAAGGCGCGTATGTCCTCGGAGGAGAGGTGCACGCAGTGCGCGCACCAGACGTCCTCGGCGAGCCAGCCGAGCTGCTCCAGGTACTCCACCGGGCGGCAGCCGAAGAGGCCCTGGCAGTACTCCTCCTCCTCGACCGTCTCGGCCAGGTGCGTGTGCAGGCCGAGGCCCAGCCGGCGGGCGAGCTCGGCCGACTCGACCATGAGTCGCTTGGAGACGGAGAAGGGCGAGCAGGGGGCGACCGCGATCTGCGTCCACGCGCCCGGCTGCGGCTCGTGGAGGACGGCGAGCCCCTCCGTGTCTGCGAGCACGTCGTCCAGGTCCTCCACGAGGTCGTCCGGCGGGAGACCGCCCTGCGACTCGCCCACGTCCATGGAGCCGCGGGACGCGACGAGGCGCACGCCGACGTCCTTCGCCGCCTGGATCTCCGCCTCGACGAGCCCGGCGCGGCCGGGCGGGAAGACGTAGTGGTGGTCGAAGACCGTCGTCGCTCCGGAGAGGGCGAGCTCGGCGAGGCCGGCGCGGGCGGCCGCGTACTCGGCCTCGGCATCGATCCGCGCCCACACCGGGTAGAGGGTCCGGAGCCAGGTGAAGAGGTCTGCCTCCTGCGCCCGCGTGCGTGTGAGGTTCTGGTACAGGTGGTGATGGGCGTTGACGAAGCCGGGCGTCACGAGCATGCCGGCGAGGTTCTCGAAGTGCTCGGCGAAGGGCGGCGCGCCCTCGCCGACCTCGACGACGAAGCCGTCCTCGGCCAGGATCCAGCCGTTCTCGAGCTCCGTTCCGGCGTCGTCCATCGTGACGACGTAGGCGTTCGAGAAGAGCGTGCGCACGGGCGTAGTCTTCCGGATCGCGAGTGCGGTGCCCACACCGCACGGGAAGCCGCGCCTCCGCCCGGCGCGGGGTCAGACCCCGACATGTCGCTCTCGGCCATGTCCGGGGCCAGGCCCCGGACATGGCTCGCCGGGGCACGTGGGGGTCCGGCCGGCCGGCTGTCGGCGGAGAACGGCTGTCGCGGACAGGCCGCTTCCGGACACGGACGGGGCCTGGCCCCGGACGCGGCCTGGGCGGACGAGCCTCGCGGCCGAAAGGGTCACACCTGACCGGCCACGCCGGGGTCAGACCCCGGCGTGGCCTCGCGAGTCATGTCGCCGAAGGACGGGCCGCGTGCTCGTCTGTCCGGTCGGCGCGCTAGCTTCGAGCCAGGCGACGTGGCCTCGGGAGCAACCCGGCTCTCGGGGCTTTCCTCGTTAAAGGAAGGGAGGCCGGGGTTGAAGACGAGCGAGCTCCTGATCGCGGCGAACACCGTCTGGGTCGTCGTCGCTGCCGTTCTCGTCATGTTCATGCAGGCCGGGTTCGCGCTCCTCGAGGCGGGCCTCACGCGGATGAAGAACGCGGCGCACGTCGCGGGCAAGAACGTGCTCGTGTTCGGGCTCTGCTCGCTCGTCTACTGGGCGGTCGGGTTCGGGCTCGCGTTCGGGGACGGGAACGCGCTCGTCGGGCTGTCCGGGTTCTTCCCGAGCGCGGACGCGCTCCTCGGCGTCGCGCAGGCGCCCTTCTCCTTCTTCTCCACCATCCCGGCGGCGAGCGCCTACCTCTTCGAGGTCGTCTTCGCCGGCGTCGCGGTGGCGATCGTCTGGGGCGCGATGGCCGAGCGCGCGAAGCTCTGGGTGTACTTCGCCTTCGGCGCCGCGTTCACGCTCGTGTACTCGGTCGTCTCGCACTGGGTCTGGCACTCGGACGGCTGGCTCTTCGCCCTCGGCATGCAGGACTTCGCCGGCTCGACGGTCGTCCACTACCAGGGCGCCCTCGCCGCGCTCGCCGGCGCGCTCCTGCTCGGCCCCCGCCTCGGCCGCTTCGGGACCGACGGGCGGGCGCACCCGATTCCCGGCCACAACATGCCCTACGCGGTCCTCGGCACGATCATCCTCTGGTTCGGCTGGTTCGGCTTCAACCCGGGCTCCACGCTCGGCGTCGTCACCGGCGACCGGCTCGGCTACTTCGGCTACGTCGCCCTGACGACCAACCTCGCGGCCGCGGCCGGCGCAGTCGGCGGGATCGTCACGGCCTGGCTCGTCCTCAGGAAGCCCGACATCACGATGATGCTGAACGGAGCCATCGGCGGGCTCGTCGCCATCACCGCGGCCTCCGGCTTCGTCGCCCCGTGGGCGGCGGCCGTGATCGGGCTCGGCGCGGGAGTCATCGGCGTCGTCGGCGTCCGCTTCGTCGAGCGCCTGAGGATCGACGACCCCATTGGCGCGGTCGCCGTGCACGGGCTCTCGGGCGTCTGGGGAACGCTGGCCACGGGCATCTTCGCCGTCCCTGCGCTGGCGGCCAACCTGGGCGTCGGGCAAGGCGGGCTCCTCTACACGGGCAGCGTGCACCAAATCGGCGTGCAGGCGCTGGGGCTCGTCGTGGTCGGGGCGTTCACCTTCAGCGCCTCCTACGCCGTGCTCTGGACGATGAAGGCACGCTGGGGGATTCGCTCGGAGCCGGAGACTGAGACCGCCGGCCTCGACCTCGGCGAGCACGGCGCGTCCGGCTACCCCGAGTTCAATCCACGCCTCTGGGATCTGGAGCGGCTCGAGCGAGCGGCCTAAAGTCGCGCCAACGCCTCTCCGACCTCCTCGAGGCTCGCCAGGCTGTGCCCGCTCAGAAAGAGGTCGACGTGCGGCAAGGCGGCGTGCATCCCGCGTGCGAGCGGCTCGTAGGCGGGATCCTCCCGGAGGGGGTTGAGCCAGACGACGCGGTAGGCGAGGCGCGAGAGCCGCGCCATCTGCTCGGCGAGCAGGTCGGGGTCGCCGACCTCGAGCCCGTCCGAGCAGACGACGACGACGGCGCCGCGCGCGAGCCCGCCGTGCCCGTGCTCGTCGAGGAAGCGCTTCAGCGACTTGCCGATGCGCGTGCCTCCGTCCCAATCGACGACCTCGGCGGCCGCCCGCTGCAGCGCCTCGTCGGGATCGGAGTCGGCGAGGGCGCGAGTCACACGGGTGAGCCTCGTGCCGAAGCAGAACGCGTCCCAGTGCGGATGCCCGCGCAGGGCGGCGTGGGCGAAGAGAACGAGGGCGCGCGAATACGCGTCCATGGACCCGGAGACGTCGAGCAGGAGGACGAGCCGCCGCGGGCGCCGCCGGCGCGACCGCCGCGCCAGGTCTA
>DASQWP010000041.1:0-15112 GCA_035640195.1 Gaiellaceae bacterium
GAATCTGGGCCTGGCGGGCCTCGGCCACTGGGGCCCGAACCTCGCCCGGAACTTCGACGATCTCCCAGGGGCTCATCTCGCCTGGCTCGTCGACCGGGACGAGGCCCGTCTCGCGCGCTACGCCGGTCGCTATCCCCATGCCCGCACGACCACCACCTTCGAGGACCTGCTCGCAGACGAGAGCCTCGACGCGGTCGTGATCGCGACGCCCGTGGTCACGCACCACGAGCTCGCCCGGCAGGCCCTTCGCGCCGGCAAGCACGTCTTCGTCGAGAAGCCGCTCGCGCTGTCGGCTGAGGAGGCCGAGGAGCTCGTCGCCCTTGCCGGGGAGCGGGGGCTCGCCCTCATGCCCGGGCATCTCCTCCTCTACCACCCGGCGGTGGCCAAGCTGAAGGCGCTCGTCGACTCGGATGAGCTCGGCCGCATCCTCTACGTCTACGGGAACCGCCAGAACCTCGGGCAGATCCGCCGGGACGAGAACGCGCTCTGGAGCCTCGGCGCGCACGACCTCTCGGTCATCCTCCATCTGGTCGGCGAGGAGCCCGTCGAATGCTGGGCGCGGGGCGAGTCCTTCCTGAACGAGGCGATCGAGGACGTCGTCTTCTGCTACCTGCGCTTCCCGAGCGGGGTCGTCGCGCACATGCACCTGTCCTGGCTCGATCCGCACAAGATGCGGCGGATGACGGTCGTCGGCGACCGGAAGATGGCCGTCTTCGACGACATGGCGCTCGAGCGCAAGGTGACCGTCTACGACAAGGGGACGGAGCAGCGCACGGACACGTACGGGGAGTGGGTGACGCGGACGGGAGACATCTCCATCCCGAAGGTCCCGAACGACGAGCCCCTCCGCCTCGAGTGCGAGCGCTTCCTCGCTCTCGTGCACGAGGAAGGGGACCGGCTCGACCAGGCCCGCGCGGGGGTGGCCGTGGTGCGCGCGCTCGAGCAGCTCCAGGCCTCGCTCGAGCGGGAGCGCGTGTGATCCATCCTGCGGCGGTCGTCTATCCGGGCACCGAGCTCGGAGAGGAGGTCGTCGTCGAGGCAAGCGCCGTGGTGGGAAAACAGCCGTCGCTGGGCACCCGCTCGACCGCGTCGCGCGAGGCGCAACCACCGCTCGTGATCGGAGACCGCACGCGCATCCTCGCGGGCGCGGTCGTCTTCGCCGGGAGCCGGCTCGGCCGCAACGTGATCGTCGGAGACCAGGCCTGCGTCCGGGAGCGCTGCGAGCTGGGCGACGACGTCGTCGTCGGCCGCGGCTCCCTCGTCGAGAACGACACGACGGTGGGGGCTCGCACGCGAATCCAGGCCAACGCCTACGTGACCGCCTACTCGAAGCTGGAGGAGGACGTCTTCATCGCGCCGGGCGTCGTCACCACGAACGACAACCTCATGGGCCGCACCGAGAGCCGGCTCGAGAACCTGCGCGGCCCCACCATCCGGCGCGGCGCGCGCATCGGAGGCGGGGCCGTCCTCCTGCCCGGGATCGAGGTCGGCGAGGAGGCGTTCGTGGGCGCCGGCGCGGTCGTCCTCCGGGACGTCCCCGCGCGCGCCGTCGTCGTGGGCAACCCGGCGCGGCAGATCCGCGAGGTGCCCGCCGAGGAGCTCCTCGGGGAAGGCTAGAGCCCGGAGCTTACGCCGAGACCCTGATGGTCGGGCTCGCCCCGGCGACGAGACCCTGGCCCCGGGCCGCGAACGCCCGGTACCTGCCGGGATCGACGCGGAAGCGCGCTCTCCAGGCGCCCTCGGCGTTCACCGTCGCCGTGTCCACCGTCGTCCAGGCGCCGCCCTTCAGCCTCTGGACCGAGATGGTCGTGCCGGCACGCCTGGGCCGCATCGTGCCCGCGAGCGAGCGAGCGCCCACCGTCGTGATGCGCAGGCGCGGCTGCACGCGCACCCGCGCGCTCGTGCCGAAGGCGCGCGGGCCGAGGCGGTACGTGGTCGTGCTGCGCGGGCGGATCCGTACGCTGAACCGACCCGTCACCGCGCGCGAGGTCCGCCAGCTTCCGCCCGAGCGCCTGTACGTAAGGGACGAGTTGGCGACGTCCTGGGCGCGTCCGGAGAGCGTGCGACGCTGCCCCCACTCGATGTGACGATCGGAGGCCTTGATGCGGAGCGTCCCCAGCCAGAAGCGGTTCGACTTGAGCTCCAGCTCCCAGCGCAGGCTGTCGCCGCCGTCGGCGGTGATCCCGCAGGCCCTGATGCCGCCCACGCGGTCGGAGGAGTCGCGGACCAGTGAGGCGCCGTTCGGCGTGCAGGGAAGCCCGAGGCCGCTCCGGAGCTGCCTGGGGGTGCGGAGCACCGTCCAGCGGCGGTTGGGGTTCTCACGCACGAGGTCGCGCCGGTCACGCACGCCCCTCAGATAGGAGACGGGCGTGCTCCAGATGTCCTCGGAGTTGGCAGTTCGGCCGCCGGAGCTCGAGTGGAAGAACGTCTGCGCCACGTGCCCGCCGCTGACGACGACCTCCCGAGCCGTCGCGGCAACGGCCGCGTTCGTCGAGCCTTCCTCTCCGCTCAGGCCGCCGTACACCTGATCCCGGGTGTCCGGACAGAAGGCCCCACCGCACTTCCCGCTCCCGCTGGCGAGGGCGTACGAGCGCGCCGCGACGGCCTGCGCTTCGAGTGCGGCCGCCGGCCACGAGGCGGGCGATTCCCGCGGCACGACGCCTCGGATGTAATGCTCCATGCGAAGGCGGTTCTCGGCGCGCAGGCGGCCGCCCCGGATGCTGACGACCAGCTTGCCCCGGTACTCGGTCGAGCCGAGTCGGATGGGCGCCGTCCCGGCCCTGAACGTGGTCGGGCTCTTGAACGAGTGTCTGATCCCCTCGACCTTGATGCGGCCCCGGCGCGTCTTCCTCACCGTCGCGTTTCCCGCTCCATGCGTGACGTTCCTGGTCCCGTCGGAGACCCGAAACGCCTGCCTCGAGCCGAGCTCGAGCGAGGTGCGACCGGAGGCGAGCTCGACGCGGACCCTGGGATTGCTCCGGGGCTCGACCGTCGTGCCCGCGTAGTAGTGACCGAGGATCTGCCTGTAGGTGCTCCCGTCCTTGGCCATGCCGAAAGCGCCCCACTGGCTCATCCCGACGCCGTGTCCCCAGCCGCGCCCCTTCAGGACGAAGAGCGTCCCGGCGCCGGCGCTCGGCGCGAGACCGAGCACGGCAGCGAGAACGGCGACTGGGAGGAGGTGGCGGCGCATCGGATCGGGACCCCTATCGGCACAGAAGGTAGCTGAGTGGAGTAACGATTACGTAAGGATCTTCGCGCTTTGCGGCCACATTCCCCGTTTCGGCTCGCCCGCGCCCGGCTAAGCAATCCACATGCCAGTCGAAGCAGGGGTCCTTCCCGATCGCTATGCCGAGCCGCGCCTGATCGGGCACGGCGGGATGGGCGAGATCTATCTCGCCCGCGATCGCGAGCTTGGGCGGGAGGTGGCGATCAAGCTCCTCGACGAGCGCTTCGCCGGCGACGAGAGCCTGCGGCAGCGCTTCCAGCGGGAGGCGCTGACGGCCGCCCGCCTTTCCGGACAGCCGCACGTCGTCACGATCTTCGACGTGGGCGAATGGCGCGGGCGCCCGTTCATCGTCATGGAGTACCTCCCGGGCGGAACTCTGGCCGATCGGGCTCGCAAGCGGCCCCTCGACCGCGGGCAGGCGCTCGCCTGGCTCTCGCAGGCGGCAGCCGCGCTGGACGCGGCCCACGGCGCGGGCATCGTCCACCGCGACGTCAAGCCGCCGAACCTTCTCTTCGACGCCCGCGGCCAGCTCCAGGTGGTCGACTTCGGCATCGCCCGCGCCGTGGACGACACGATGGGGATGACCGCTGCCGGCACGATCCTCGGCACTGCGGGCTACCTCTCGCCCGAGCAGGCGCGCGGCGAGCCCGCGAGCCCGGCGAGCGACCGCTACGCGCTCGCCGTCGTCGCCTACGAGCTCCTCACCGGCGGGCGCCCGTTCGAGGGCGGCTCCGCGACCGCCGAGGCTGCCGCGCACATCCACGAGCCGGTGCCGCCCGCCTCCGAGCGCGGCGTGGGGCTCCCCCGCCAGGTCGACGCAGTCTTCGAGCGCGGGCTCGCCAAGCGCCCGGAGGACCGTTACGGAACCGCCGAGGACTTCGTCGCCGCGCTCTCGTCCGCTCTTCGCCCCCAGGAAGACACAACCCGCACGCGCCCCCTCCCCGCCGCCATGCCGCCGGGCCCGCCGCCGCGGAGGCGGAGCGCGACGGGGCTTCCCCTCCTCGTTGGGGCCCTCGTCCTCGCCGGGCTCATCGCCGCAGGCATCGTCGCCGCCTTCGTCGCGACGAACGGAGAGGACTCGCCGGAACGCGCGCCGGCCCCCGGTCGGGAGACGGTGACGGAGGAGGTGACGATCGAGGGCGAGGCGACGACGGTGACTCAGGAGGTCACGACGTCGCCGGAGGAGCAGGAGGAGGAGGCCGGAGTCACTCCTGACGAGGCGGCGGCGCTGAACGACGAGGCCTTCGCGGAGCATATGCAGCAGGGCGACTACGAAGGCGCTCTCCCTCTGCTCGAGCGGGCGGTCCCGGCCCTGCGCGGCACGTACAGCGCGGACTTCCCGTACGAGGCCTACGCCGAGTACAACCTCGGGAAGACGCTGGCGGAGCTCGACCGCTGCGACGAGGCGCTCCCGCACCTCGAGCGCTCGGAGGACCTGCAGGGGGAGAGGGAGCCCATCACCGCGGCCAAGCAGCAGTGCGGGGCCTGACCCCCGACGTCAGGCGAGGCGGTCCGCGTACTGGCGCTTGTAGTAGTCGAGGTACTCGCCGGACTTGATCCGCTCCCACCAGTCGCGGTTGTCGCGATACCAGGCGACGGTCTCGACGAGCGCCTCGGCGAACTGGCGGCGAGGCTCCCAGCCGAGCGCTCGAAGCCGGGAGGCGTCGACCGAGTAGCGGCGGTCGTGGCCGGGCCGGTCCTCGACGTGCCGGACGAGCGCCGGGCTCGCGCCGGTCAGCTCGACGATGCGGCCCACGACGTCGAGGTTCTCCAGCTCCTCGCCGGCGACGTTGTAGACGCCTCCCGGCTCGCCCTCGCGCATGACGAGCTCGATCCCCGAGCAATGGTCCTCGGCGTGCAGCCACTCACGCCGCTGGCGGCCGTCGCCGTAGACGGGGAGCTGCTGGCCGTCGAGCGCGTTGGTCACGAAGAGCGGGATCAGCTTCTCCGGGTACTGATTCGGCCCGTACGTGTTGGCGCCGCGTGTGATCGAGGCGTTCACCCCGTACGTGCGCACGTAGGCGAGCACCTGGAGGTCGCCGCCCGCCTTCGAGGCCGAGTAGGGGCTCGAGGGGCGCAGGGGATCGTCCTCGCGGGACGAGACGCCCATGGGCACGTCCCCGTACACCTCGTCCGTGGAGACCTGGAGGAAGCGCGCCCCGGTCTGCCGGGCCCACTCGAGGAGGACGTGCGTGCCGTAGACGTCGGTGCCGATGAAGTCGCCCGCCTCGAGGATGGAGCGGTCGACATGGCTCTCCGCCGCGAAGTTGACGACCGCCCTGCAGCCGTTTCCGGCACGGGCGACCGCCTCCGGGTCTGCGATGTCTCCCTCGACGAGCTCGCAGTCGACGCCCGCGATGTTGGCCGGATTGCCCGAATAGGTCAGCTTGTCGAGCACGACGACCTCGTCGCCTCCGGAGACGAGGCGCTTGACGAAGTGGCTGCCGATGAATCCGCAGCCGCCGGTGACCAGCACGCGCATGGCTCGGATCGTAGAGGCTCAGCGCACGGCCGCAAGCCTGGCGAGGCACGCCCGCAGGCCCTCGCGCCAGTGGGGGAGCCGCGGCGCGCCCTCGCGTTCGCTCCGCAGCACCGAGTAAGCGGGGCGGGGCGCCGGCCGGCCGAGCTCCTCGCTGCCGATCGGGACGACCCGGCAGGCGAGACCCGCTTCCTCGAAGACCGCGCTCGCGAACTCGGCCCACGTGCACTCACCCTCGGCCGCCAGATGCCACACGCCGCCCGGCAACGCGAGAAGCTCGCGGGTCGCCTCGGCGAGATGCGCGACGTACGTGGGGCAGCCGCGCTGGTCGTCCACCACACGCACCTCGTCGCGCTCCTCACCCAGGCGCAGCATCGTGCGGACGAAGTTCGTGCCCGTCCAGCCGTGGAGCCAGGAGCTCCGCACGATCCAGCCGTCTGACACCTCGCCCTCGCCGAGCAGCTTCGTGCGTCCGTACGCGGAGAGCGGACGCGGCTCGTCCGACTCGACGTAGGGCTCGCGCTTCGTCCCGTCGAAGACGTAGTCGGAGGAGTAGTAGACGACGGGGGCGCCGAGCCCCGCGACGTTGCGCGTGCCCTCCACGTTCACCCGCCGGGCGCCCTCCTCGTCCTCCTCAGCGCCATCCACGTTCGTCCAGGCTCCGGCGTGGAGCACGAGCCCCGGCCGGTAGTCGAGCTCGAGCGGCCCGGCCGCGACGTCGAGCTCCGCGCGCGTACGCGCGTCAGCCCCGGGGAAGACCTCGCGCAGGGCGGCGCCGAGCTGGCCGCCCGCGCCGGTGATCAGGACGCGCGGCGGTCCCGTTCCGACAGGATCGGCGATTGCGTGCTCCAGAGGTGCCTGACCCGCGGGTCGTCCCAGGGAACGCCGTGCTCGTCCGGCTCGGCCGGGTCGTACTCGCGCGTCACGTGGTAGCAGAAGACGAGATCGGTGAGCGCCTCGAAGCCGTGCGCCAGCCGACCCGGGACGTAAACGGCGACTGGGTTCTCCTCGCCGATGTCGACGGTGAAGACTTCGTCCGTCTCCCTGTCGAGCACGACGACGCGTGCCATGCCCGTGAGACACGCGAAGAGGTCGTCCTGGCCGCGCTCGTGGTAATGGAGGCCGCGGATGACGCCCCTGCGCGAGAAGGAGACGTTCGTCTGCACCGTCCGCTCCGGCAGGCGGCTCTCCCGCCGCACCTCGAGGAACCAGCCGCGCTCGTCCTCGAAGTAGTCGAGGGGCAGGAGCTCGACGCCCGCGATCATCGGAGCTTGTTCGCTCCGGTCTCGTCGATGAGATTGCCGATGCGGGCGAGCGCCTCGTGCGTACCGGCGTCGCGCCACCAGCCGCTCACACGATGGCAGTCGAGCCTTCCTTGCTCCGCGTAACCGCGGTTGACGTCGGTGATCTCGAGCTCGCCCCGCGAGGAGGGCTCGAGCCGGCGGATGACGTCGAAGACGTCCGGCGGGTAGCAGTAGAGCCCGACGACGGCGTCGCTGGAGGGAGGCTCGGAATAGCGCGTGTCCACGACTCCGGCTTTCTCGACGACGTCGGTCACCCGCCCGTCCTCGCCGTGGACGACGACGCCGAACCGCTCCGGGTCGGCGACCTCCTTGACGAAGATGAGCGCGCCCTCCGACCCCTGCGCCCAGGCGCGCACGGCCTCGACCTCCGCGTACTCGAAGATGTTGTCCCCGAGGCATACGACCAGGCTCTCCCCACCCGCGAAGGCCTCGGCCATGCCGACCACCTGAGCGATGCCCCCGGACTCCGTCTGCACCTTGTACGTGAGATCGAGGTCGAAGAGGAGCTCCGTGCCCTCGCGCTGCCACACCCGGCCGTCTCCGAGGAGGTCGATGAAGTCGCCCGCGTGCTGCTGGCCGGTGACCAGGAGCACGTCCCGGATCCCCAGCAGCTGCATCAGCTGGAGCGGGTAGTAGACCATCGGCCAGCGACCCACGGGGAGCAGGTGCTTGTTGGTGAGGCGAGTCAGCTCCTCGAGGCGCGTCGCCTCGCCGCCGGCGCAGATCAGGCCTCGGGCGCCCATGGAGCCCGGATGCTAGTCCAGGGCGGCGGCGAAGGCCCGCTCGGCCTCGCCGCCGAACACGGCGAACGTGACCCGCTCGAGGCTCCGCGGCTCGAAGGCCCGCGCCTCCGCCACCATCAGACGCGCGCACTCGTCCAGCGAGAAGCCGCCCACGCCCGTTCCTAAGGCCGGCAGGGCGAGAGAACGGCAGCCGAGCTCGTCGGCGACCTCCAGGCAGCGGCGCGTCGTCTGCCCGACGAGCTCCGCGCTCGTCGTCAGGTCCTGGCCCATGACGGCCCCGTGGATCACGTAGCGTGCGGAGAGCCGCCCCCCGCCCGTGGCGACCGCCTCGCCGACGGCGATCGGCCCCTTCGCCACCGCCTCGCGCTCGATCTCCTCTCCGCCGGCGCGCTTGATCGCGCCCGCCACGCCGGCTCCCATCCAGAGCCGGTCGTTGGCCGCGTTGGCGATCGCGTCGACGTCGAGCGCGGTGATATCGCCCTCGACGACCTCGAGCTTCATCGTGGGCACGGTAGCGCGGCCCGTGAAGGATCGTGGTCGAACGGCCGTCCAAGAGCTCATGACTGTCATGGCAACAGCCCCTCGGCCCGCACTCCGGCGCGGCAACCTACCTCGCGCATCCATCATCACCGCCTCCGGCCCCGCCACCTTCACGGCCTCGCAGCGCACGCGCATCGAGCAAGCTGCCGAGACCGCCTTCCACCGCCGCACACTCGCCCTCGCTCCGGCCGAGCTCGAGGAGCTCGCCGCCGGCGCGGCGGTGCTGGCAGTCACGCCCCGCTCAGTCCCCAGGCTCGGCCCGAGCATCATCGAGGGGCTTCCGCGCTCGCTGCGCGGCATCGCCGTGTTCGCGACAGGCGTGGACTTCGTCGACCTCGAGGCGCTCGAGGAAAGAGGGATCGCGCTCGCCAACCTGCCGGACTACTCGGCCGTCTCGGTGGCCGAGCACACGCTCGGCCTCCTGCTGACGATGTCCCGCCGGATCCACCTGAGCAGGGACCGCGTGCTCGGGCGCGTCCCGGCCGGCACCTCGGTCCGCGGCTGGGAGCTCGCGGGCAAGACGATGGGCATCGTCGGAGTGGGCCGCATCGGACGCAAGGTCGCCCGGCTCGCGCAGGCGCTGGGAATGCGCGTCGTGGCCGCCGACCCGCAGCACCCGGAGGAAGGCATCCTCACGTGCGAGCTCGACGAGCTCCTGGCCGAGGCGCACGTCGTCTCCCTGCACCTTCCCCACGACTACGCCGGCCGGCCTCTGCTTCGCCGCCCCCAGCTGGCCGCCATGCGACCGGGCGCGCTCCTGCTCAACACATCGCGGGCAGCCCTCGTGGACGAGGAAGCGGTCGTCGCGTTGGTCGCGGACGGTCATCTCGCCGGATACGCCGTGGACGACCGGCTGGCCGACCGGAGCGCCGCCGCCGCGCTCGTGGCGCAGGGCCGGATCCTGGAGACCGGTCATACCGCCTGGTACTCGAACGAGGCGCTCGAACGAGGCCTCGAGACCTGGGTGGACAACCTGGTCGCGCTCGCGCGCGGGCGCCCCCCGAACCTCGTCACCCCCGCGGCACAGGCGGTCGGTGTCTGAGCGCACGAGGCTCTGGCTCGCCGCGCTCGTCCCGCTCGGGGCGCTCGCGGGCACGGCAGTGCTCGCCGCCGCCCGCTGGCCCCGGTACTGGGAGTGGGTGGCGCTCGAGGACTCGCCCATGCGCTTCCTCCAGGCGCTGCTGCTCTTCGGAGCGGCCCTGCTCGCGGCCCTCCTCGCGCTGCTCGCCGCGCTCGACGGACGGCCCGCCGCGGAGCGCCGCGCGTGGCTCTGCGGCGCCGTCGGCTTCGCCTACCTGATGCTCGACGAGCGCTTCGCGCTCCACGAGCGCCTTCGGGACAACGCTCTCGCCGGGCTGGGGCTCGGGCTGCCCTGGGGCTCCCCGGGCGACTACGTGCTCGTGGCCTATCTGGGCGCGGCACTCGTGCTCCTCCCGCACCTCCTCCGCCTCCTGCGCGAGGAGCCGGCGGCTTTCCGCTTCTTCGTCGCCGGCGCGCTTCTCGCCGCGATCGCCGTGAGCGCGGACACCCTCGACGTGGAGCGGATGTCCCCGGCAGCCGAGCGCCTCGAGCAGACGCTCGAGGAGGTCGTGGAGATCGCCTCCGCCTCGTTCCTCGCGGCGGCGCTCTTCCTCGTCCTCTACCGGAGACTCGCGGAGCGCCGCGCCGTCAGCGCCCGCTCGGGCTGACGACCGGGCGCGACGGCCTCCGGACGAGCGGCGAGGGCTCGACCCGGAAGACGCGCGCGACGCTCTCCGGCAGCCACCAGTTCCAACGCCCGAAGAGCTTCATCACGCTCGGTACGAGCAACGCCCTCACGATCGTCACGTCGATCAGGATCGCAGCCGCGAGGCCGAACCCGAACTGCTGGAGCCCGACGATCGACCCGGCGACGAAGCCCATGAACGCGGCGAACATGACGAGGCCCGCGGCCGTCACGATCCGCCCCGTCTCGGCGAGCCCGAGCGCGACCGCCGTCTCGTTGTCCCACCCGTTGTCCCACTCCTCCCGCATGCGCGAGACGAGGAAGACCTCGTAGTCCATGGAGAGACCGAAGACCATGGCGAAGACGAAGACCGGGATCCAGCCCTCGATCTGGTCGAAGGAAATGAGCCCGAGCGCGCCCGCGCCGCCCCACTTGAAGAAGATCACGAGCAGGCCGTACGCGGCCCCGATCGAGAGCAGGTTGAGGAGGATCGCCTTCAGCGGCAGGATCACCGAGCGGAAGGCGCGCAGGAGCAAGACGTACGTCAGAAGCAGCGTCGCCAGCACGAGCCAGGGGAACGCGCCGTACGTGACATCGAGGAAGTCGACGCCGCTCGGCGGGCCGCCGCCCGCGTACACCTCCACTCCCGCCGGGAACCCCGCCGCGGGCACGATCTCCCCGCGCAGACGGTCGACGAAGTCGAGTGCGGCCGGCGCGCCGTACTCGCTCTTCCCCACCACCTCGACGTGGAAGTAGCGCCCCGTCGGGTCGACGTATTGCGAGGTGGCGGCGAAGTTCACCTGCGCCACCTCCGGGTCGGCACGGAGCCCTTCCTGGAGCTTTCCGAGCGCAGCCCGGACTGACGTGTCCTCGACGCCTCCGGGCACGCCGGTGTCGCCGACGAGCGCCGTCGGAGCGAGCGCGCCGTCGCCCACCGCCTCCGTGACGACGTTGAGGCCCTGGACGCCCTCGAGGTCTTGCGGGATGCCCTTGTTCGAGCCGGGGCCCAGCTCGAGCGAGAGCACGGGGAGCGCGAGCGCGACCAGGAGCCCGGCGGTGCCGGCCGCGAAGAGCACCGGGCGTCGCATGATCGTCCGGGAGAGGCGCACCCAGAAGTTCGTCTCGGCGTCGCGGCGGTCGATGATCCCGCGCGGGAGCAGGCGCACGCTGTCGAGCTTGGAGGCCAGGAACCACATCAGCACCGGGAGCAGCGTCAGGCCGCAGAGGACCGAGACGAGCGGGATCACGAGGCCGCCGACGCCGAAGCCTCGCATGAAGGGGAGGGGCATGAAGAGCATGAGCGCGAGGCCGATGCCGACGGCGGTTCCGCTGAAGACGACGGCCCGGCCCGCCGTCTGCATCGTCCGCACGATCGCGTCCTCCTTCGACCTTCCGCTCCGGAGCTCCTCGCGGTAGCGGTAGACCACGAGCAGGGAGTAGTCGATCGCGATCCCGAGCCCGATGAGCATGACGAGGTTCTGGAGGTACGTCGTCAGCTCCATGAAGTTGGCGAAGATCCAAATGATCCCGAGCGTGGCCGGGATGGCGGCCGCGGCGAAGACGAAGGGGAGGAGGAAGGCGAGCGTCCCGAAGACGAAGACGAGGATCAGGAGCGCGATGGGGATCGCGATGTAGAGCTCCCCGACCTTGAGGTCGTTCGCGAAGACGGGGTCGAGGTCGTGCTCGATCGCAGCCTGCCCGCTCACGTAGAGCTCCCCGCCGGGGACATCGCCGGCGGCCGCCCGCATGTCGTCGGTGTAGCCCTTCGCGTCCGCAGGCTCGAGGTTGGAGACGATGAGCGCGCTCACGACGGAGTCGGAGACGGCCTGCACGCCGGCGAGCTGACCTGTCGGGAGCTCGTCCGCGGCCCGGCCCGCGGCGACGCGCACGTTCGGGAGGAGCCGCTCCGCGGAGCCCGGCTGCCCCTGGGCGACGACGGAGAACGACCCCGTGGTCTTCTGGCCGAACTGCTCCTCGAGAATCCGCTCCGCCTTCGCCGTGTCCGTGCCCGGAAGCGAGAAGCGGTTGGTCAGGAGGTCGCTCAGCCCGGACACGGCGACGAGGGAGATGAGGAGGACCAGCGCCCAGCCTCCGACGATGCTCCAGCGGTGCCGGATCATCGCGCGCGTCCAGCGCTCCATCAGCGGAGCGAGCGCCGTGCCGCCTTGCGCGCCCGGATGCCGGGAGCGGCGCGAACGGCTGCGGCCCAGACGTAGAGGAGGAGGGCGACGGAGGCCCCCGCCAGTTTGAGGAGACGGCCCACGGCTACCATGATCGCATGCGCCCCAAGGACGCCGACCGGCTCAAGAGCGAGATGGAGGAGCTCTTCGCCGACCTCTGCCAGGCGCGGCTCGGACACCGGAGGACCGGCTTCCGCCCGCGCGTCGACGTCTACCGGACCGACGAGCCGCCGGCCCTCAACGTCGTCGTCGAGCTGGCCGGCGTCGATCCCTCCGACGTCGACCTCGCCGTGGTGGACGACGTCCTCGTCGTCTCCGGGCATCGTCCACGCGCAGAGCGTGGGTCGCGCCGCTACCGGCACATCGAGATCGACCACGGAGCGTTCGAGCGCCGCATCCTGCTGGGCGAGAGCGTCGACGCCGGCGCGGCGGAGGCCGCCTACGAGCACGGCCTCCTCACCGTCGTGCTCCCGCTTGCGCAGCGCTCGGCCGGGCCCGTGCGCCTCCGGGTGACGAGGGGACGCCAAGCTTGAGCACCGAGCCTCTGCCAATCCTCCCGCTGCGGGACATCGTCGTCTTTCCGGACTCGATGACGCCGCTCGCCATCGGCCAGGAGCGCTCGATCCGGCTCGTGGACGAAGCGGTCGGGAGCGACAGGACGATCGCGCTCGTCACCTCGCGGACGCCCGAGGAGGAGGCTCAGGGCGCCGACGACCTCTACGAGGTCGGCACCTCCGCGGTGATCCACAAGATGATCCGGGTCCCGGACGGGACGCTTCGCGTTCTCGTCCAGGGGCAGAAGCGGATCCGTCTCACAAGCGTCGAGCAGACCGAGCCGTACCTGGCCGGGCGCTTCGAGGAGCTCCCCGACGTCGTCGGGCGCGAGAAGGAGATCGAGGCGCTTGCGCGCAACGTCGAGTCGCTCTTCGGCCGCATCATCTCCCTCGTCCCGTACCTGCCGGAGGAGCTCGAGCTCGCGGCCGCGAACGCCGAGAGCCCGAGCATGCTCGCCAACCTCATCGCGGCGACGCTGCGCCTGAGGACGGAGGAGAAGCAGGAGCTGCTCGCGGAGCCGGACGTGGAGGCGCGCCTGCGCCGGCTGACCGTCGTCCTCAACCGTGAGCTCGAGGTGTTCGAGCTCGGCACCAAGATCCAGTCGCAGGTCCAGTCCGAGATGGAGGCCTCGCAGCGCGAGTACTTCCTCCGCCAGCAGCTGAAGGCGATCCAGGAGGAGCTCGGCGAGGGCGACGAGCAGCAGGCGGAGGTGGCCGAGCTGCGGGCGCAGATCGAGGAGGCGCACCTGCCCGAGGAGGCCGACAGGCAGGCGCGGCGCGAGCTCGACCGCCTGGCGAAGCTTCCCCCGGCGGCGGCCGAGTACGGCGTCATCCGCACGTACCTCGAGTGGATCCTCTCGGTCCCCTGGAACACGACGACCGAGGACGATCTCGACCTCCAGCACGCGCGTCGCGTGCTGGACGAGGACCACTACGACCTGGAGAAGATCAAGGACCGGATCGTCGAGCACCTCGCCGTCTCGAAGCTGAAGCGCGATCTCTCCGGCCCCATCCTCTGCTTCGTGGGCCCGCCCGGGGTCGGCAAGACGTCGCTCGGACAGTCGATCGCGCGCACGCTCGGCCGCAAGTTCGTGCGGATCTCCGTCGGCGGGGTCCGGGACGAGGCCGAGATCCGCGGGCATCGGCGCACCTATATCGGGGCCATGCCGGGGACGATCGTGCGCGCGCTCCGCGACGCGGGCTCGAAGAACCCGGTCTTCATGATCGACGAGATCGACAAGATGGGGGCCGACTGGCGCGGCGACCCGTCGAGCGCCATGCTCGAGGTGCTCGACCCCGCCCAGAACTCGAGCTTCAGGGATCACTATCTCGACCTGCCGTTCGACCTCTCGCAGGTGCTCTTCATCTGCACCGCCAACCAGCTCGAGCCCATCCCGCCCCCCCTCCGCGACCGCATGGAGATCATCGGGCTCGCCGGCTACACGGAGGACGAGAAGCTCGGCATCGCCAGGCGCTACCTCGTGCCCAAGCAGCTGGAGGCGCACGGCCTCGCGAAGACGCAGCTCACCTTCACGGAGAAGGCGCTCCGCCTCGTGATCCGGGAGTACACGCGCGAGGCGGGCGTCCGCGAGCTCGACCGGCAGATCGCGGCTCTGTGTCGCAAGGCGGCGCGGGAGATCGCCGAGTCGAAGCGACAGCGGGCGCGCGTCGACGAGCGCCGCGTGCGTGCCTGGCTGGGACGACGGCGCTTCCCCGCCGAGGTGCGGAAGCGGACGTCCGACCCGGGCGTGGCCACCGGCCTCGCCGTCACGCCGGTGGGCGGCGACGTCCTCTTCGTGGAGGCGACGGCGATGCCCGGTAGCGGCAAGCTGATCGTCACCGGACAGATCGGAGACGTCATGAAGGAGTCCGCGCAGGCGGCGCTCTCCTGGGTGCGTGGGCATGCCGGCGACCTCGGCCTCGAGTCGGACTGGTTCGAGGGGCGCGACGTCCACATTCACGTTCCTGCCGGAGCCGTGCCGAAGGACGGCCCTTCCGCGGGCATCGCCATGGCCACCGCGCTCGCCTCGCTCGCCATGGGCACGCCGGTCTCGGAGGACGTGGCCATGACCGGCGAGATCACCCTCACCGGCCAAGTGCTCCCGATCGGCGGCGTGAAGGAGAAGGTGCTCGCCGCCCAGCGAGCCGGCATCGACACGGTCATCCTCCCGCGCGAGAACGAGCCCGATCTGGACGATCTCCCCAAGGAGGTGCGCGAGGGAATGCGCTTCGTCCCCGCGGACGGCGTCGACGAGGTCGTCGAGGCGGCGTTCCCGCGCGGCGCGGTGCTCGAGTTTTCCTCGGCGGCGCGGGGGTAGATAATGCCGCGGACACCGACGAAAGGAAGGCGATGAGGGGGAAGGACACAGTGAGCGGAGCGA
>DASQWP010000042.1:0-5743 GCA_035640195.1 Gaiellaceae bacterium
AGGACGCCCGCGAGCTCCGCTTTCGTCCGCGAGCCGCGTGAGGCGAAGAGGGTCACCTCGTGCCCCGCCTCGACGAGCCCGTCGGCGAGGATCGAGACGACGCGCTCGATACCGCCGTAACGCGGCGGCGGCACCGGGTACCACGCGGGTGCGAGCAGGGCGAGCTTCACGGCCCCGACCGCCCCGCCCGGCTCAGCGCCTGATGATCCACAGCGACGGGCTCTGCTCGACGCCGTCCGTGCCGAGGCGGGGATCGTCGAACGGGTAGCGCGTGAGCCGGCGCAGCAGCACCGGCCGGACCGGCTGCGTGCGCACGAGCTCCGCGACGTAGAGGAAGTCCGACTCCGGGGTCCCGTTCCGGACGAGGTACTCCCAGACGGCCTCGCCCTCCCCTTCGTCCACGACCTGGGGCTTGACGCCGTAGCGGAGGACGTCGTGAACCTGGACGAGGCCGCCCGGACGGACCCGCGGGACGAGCGTCTCCAGGTACCACGAGGCGAACGAGCTCGAGTGCTCGGCATCCATGAAGAGGACGTCCACGCTCTCGCCGGCAGGCAGGGCGGCTGCCGCCGTGCTGCGGGCGTCGCCGGCGACGAACCGGCGTCGGGAGGGGTCGATTCCCGCCTCCGCGAACGCGAGGCGGGCGCGGCGGTCGCCGTCCGTGTCGACGTCGAAGGAGAGCAGCCGGCCGTGCGCGTTGCGATTCAGCGCGAGCAGGATGAAGCCGCTCGAGTAGCCGGAGCTCGGCGAGATCTCGACCACGAGGCTCGGCCTCGTCAGCCGTAGGAGGAGGTAGAGCACCTGCGACTCGAGCCAGTCGTACATGCCCTTGGCCGGGAAGAGGCGCTGCTCGTTGCGGAGCCGGGCCCACTCACGGAGGCCGCCGAGCTCCCCGCCGAAACGCTCGACCCCCTCGACGAGAAGCGCCTCGACTCCGTTGGCGGCCCTCGGCGCAGGAGCCGGAAGGGTCACGGCTGCGCGGCTTCCTCGACGAGCGGGCCCGCGACGTCCTTCCGAGCCTCCCCGATCGCCCTCTCGATCGTGGCCACGACTCCGCGGAAGACCCGGTATTGCCGCAGCGTGACGAGCCAGAGCAAGACCGCGATCCCCAGCCCGACGAACCGCGCGACCTGGGGAAACGAGCCGTCCTCGAAGCGGTCGTTGACCACGAGGCCGTAGATGGTGAGCAGCACGACCGGCCCTCCGGCGAAGAGGCCGGCGATGTAGTTGCTGACTGCCTGGGTGTGCGGCATCCGCGGCTCGCGGTCGAGCTGCCGCATGTACGTCTCCCACCGCAGCACCTGGTCGGTGCCCACCGCGAGGCGAGGCCGCAGCCTGAGAGCGATGTAGGCGGCGATCTTCTGCACCTGCTCGGCGTGGTCGAGCCACAGGAGCCACAGGAAGCTCGAGACGGCGGCGAGTCCGATCAGCACGTCCGGAACCGCCGTGAACGAGGAGATACCGGCGCCGAGCGCCGCGAGCTCGACTCCCACCAGCGTGTTCACGAGCTGCGTGCGGGCCATGATCTCGTCGCGAAGCTTCTGGAACTCCGCCAGGTCCACGTCCCGCGTGCTCCGCTCCGGCGCCGTCCTGGTCAAGGCGCCACTGCCGAGCGGTAGACGGCCTCGAGCTGCCCGGCGAAGCGGCCGAGGTCGAACCGACGGCTTCGGCGCAGGCCGCCGTCGGCGAGGCGGTCGCGGAGCACCCGATCGCGTACGAGGCGCTCCGCGGCCTTCGCGAGCGCGTCCGGACGCCCTCTCGGCACCACGAGCGCGGTCTTTCCCGCCAGGACCGTCTCTCTCATCCCGCCCGAGTCGGAGACGACGAGCGGGGCTCCGGAGGCCATTGCCTCCAGCGGCACGAGCCCGAAGGGCTCGTCGTCCACGGTCGGATACCAGACGACGTCGCTGGCACGGTATGCGGCCGCGATCCGCTCGCGCTCGAAGGCGAGAAAGGCGACGTGCTCGTGGACGCCGGCCGCCTGCGCGCGCGCGACGAGCTCACGCCGCAGGAGCTCCACCTCGGAGTCGTCGTCGACGACGTTCTCGGAGGCGCAGAGGACCAGGCTCCCGCGACCGAGCCTCCGGCGCAGGAGGATGAAGGCCTCCAAGCCGGTCTCGACGCCCTTCCAGCGGAGGAGCCGCGCGGGGTGGAAGACGACCGGCGACTCGAGGCGCGCCAGGCGCACGTCGCGTGGCCCGCCGGGCGAGAAGGGGCGGAGGTCGATGCCCGGCCACAGCACGGAGCTCGGCGTCCCGTTCCCTGGCAGGGAAGCGAGCATGTGCCTGCTCACGTAGATGGTGTGCGCCCAACGCTCCCGCAGCACGGCGGGATAGAGGTGCTCCCCGACATGGTCGTGCACCGTGTTCAGCAAGGGCCTCCCGTCGCGGGCGCGGAAGAACGCGAGCGCGAGCTCGGGCGCGAAGTGGTGCGCGTTGTGCATGTGCACGAGGTCCGGCCAGAAGCGCTGCGTCACTTCTCCCGCGATGGCGGCGAGCGAGCCGAGCAGAGTCTCGTCGACGGCCCCGAGCGAAAGACCCTCGCGAGCCCGGACGAGATGGGAGACCGCAAGCTCCGGATGCCGCTCGACGGTAACGGGCCCGAACCGCTCGCGCGAGGGGCCGCCTCCGACGAGGCAATGGACGCGGTGGCCGCGCGCGGCAAGCTCCTGCGAGACGTCCCACAGGTGGGTCTCCACGCCGCCGAAGACGGGTGGGAATGCGTGAGCGACGAGGAGCACGTTCATGCAGCGGACTCCAGCTCCCCCAACGTGAAGAGCCTCGCAGACGAGGCCGGGGAGCACAAGAGGGGCGCGGATCCCCTCGGCCTAGCCGTCGTCTCCCACGACGACGCCCTCCCAGGGGCGCAGCTCCAGCGGGCCCGAGACCGGCTCGCGGTCACGGTCCCGTCGCGTGGAGAGAGCGATGGAGCCGGTGAGGCCGTCGACCCGCCGGACGCTGCCGGAGAGGTTGACCGCAACGGCGGGTCCGTCGCCCCGGCGCCACGCCCACGTCCCCGGCGGCGCGGGGTGCTCGGCATACGCACCTTCGACGAGACGGCGGTCGAGCCGTCGGAGCGCGATCAGATCGCGGCACAGGTTGAGGACGGAGGAGGGATCGGAGCGCTGGTCGGCCACGTTCGCGCGTCCGGGGTCGCCGAGGGGGAGCCAGGGCTCCACGTCCGGGCCGGTGAAGCCGGCGCCCGGCTCGTCGCTCCACTGCATCGGCGTCCGGCCGGAGTCACGCCCGCGCTCGGGCCACCGCTTCCCGAGCGGGTCACGGACCGCGTCGCCGACGACGGCGGTCTCGACCATCCCGATCTCGTCGCCGTGGTACAGAACCGGCGTCCCCCGGAGGGTGAGGAGCAGCATCAGTGCGCAACGCACTCGGTCCTCGTGGCCTCGGCACCAGCGCGTCGGGAAGCGGCCGATGTCGTGGTTCGAGGCGGTCCAGACCGGCCAGTCGGCTGCCGGGATGAGCTCCTCCGTGCGCGCGACGATCTCGCTCAGCTCCGCGGCGTCGAAGGGCGAGAGCGCGAAGGGGAAGTTGAACGCGAGGTGCAGCTCGTCGCTCGCGTCGCCGTAGTACGAGGCCATGGCCGCGAGGTCGAGGACGAAGGTCTCGCCCAGCAGGACGCGGGAAGGCCCGTAGCCGTCGACGAGGGTGCGCCAGCGGCGGAAGACGTCGTGGCCCTCCGGCCGGTTCATGCTGTAGACGTGCCGCTGGCCGACGCGGCGGACGAGCTCAGGATCCTCGTCCGTCGCGGGCGGGTTGTCCCGCAGCTCGCGGTCCTTCACGACGCCGTGGGCCACGTCGATGCGGAAGCCCGCCGCTCCACGGTCGAGCCAGAACCGGAGGATCTCGTCGAAGGCGTCCCGCACCTCGGGGTTCCACCAGTCGAGATCAGGCTGCTGCGGCAGGAAGTTGTGGAGGTAGAACTGGCCGCTGGCGGGCTCGAGGGTCCAGGCTGGGCCGCCGAACGCGGACGTCCAGTTGTTCGGCGGGCCCCCGTCCGGGCCGGGCTCGGCCCAGACGTACCACGTCCGCCGGGCGGCATCCCGGCCGGACAACGACTCCACGAACCAGGGATGGCGGTCGCTCGTGTGGTTGGGAACCAGGTCGACGAGGACGGCGATCCCGCGCTCCTTCGCCTCAGCCACGAGCCGGTCGAAGGTCGCGAGGTCGCCGTAGGCGGGGTCGACGTCCGTGTAGTCGGCGACGTCGTAGCCCCAGTCGGCGTTCGGCGAGGGCGTGATGGGCGAGAGCCAGATCCCGTCGATCCCGAGCCAGGCCAGGTGGTCGAGGCGGGAGATGACGCCGGCCAGGTCCCCGACGCCGTCGCCGTCCGAGTCCGCGAATGACCGCACGTAGACCTGGTACAGCACGCCCCCGCGCCACCAGGGGGAGGGCGTGCTCACTCGGCGTGGCGGACGAACGTGTCCTGGCTCGCCTGCTGGAGCGGCTTCACGACGATCTCGTCCACGTTCATGTAGGGCGGGCGAGTGAGGGCCCAGAGGATGCAGTCCGCGACGTCCTCCGGCTTCACGTAGTCGACGCCCTGGTAGACGGCCGCCTTTCGCTCCTGGTCGCCGCCGAAGCGCACGTCGGAGAACTCCGTGCCGCCCACCATGCCCGGGTCGACGGTGGTCACGCGTATACGCCCGACGAGCTCCTTCCGCAGGACGTAGGTGAGGGCACGCACCGCGTACTTGGAGCCCACGTACATGCCGCCGAAGGCGTAGGCCTCGCGGCCGGCCCAGGAGCCGAGGTTGACGACATGGCCCCGGCGGTCCTCCATGTGCGGGAGCACGAGCCGCGTCATCCGCACGAGCCCGAGCACGTTCGTCTCCCACATGACGGCGTCGTCCTCGTCGGAGCCGTCCTCGATGGAGGTCCTGCCGAGAGCCAGCCCCGCGTTGTTCACGAGGATGTCTAGCTTGTGGAGCTCGCCTGCTGCGAGCTGCACGAAGGACCGAGCGCTCTCCGCATCCGTTACGTCGAGCGGAGCGACCACGTGACCCTCGCCCGGCAGCTCGCGGACCAGCTCCTCGAGCCGCTCGGTGCGGCGCGCCCCGAGGGCGACGCGCGCACCCTCGCTGGCGAGCGCGCGGGCGGTGGCGAGGCCGATGCCGCTCGAGGCTCCGGTGACGATCGCCGTCGAGCCGTCTAGCGCTGCCACGGCGGAAGCCTATGCGGAGGGGCCGACCGCCGCGTCGACGAGCTTGCCGAGCTCGCCGCCTCGCCGGCCGTGGGCGACGCCCACCAGGTAGCAGAGGAGCGGCGCGTTGATGCGCTCCCCGCTCGCGTGCGCCGCGACGCGCGCCAGCTCGAGCAGCTCGTCGACCTCGCCTCCGGAGAGAGAGTACTCGGACGGGTCCGCGCCCACTTCGGCGGCCAGCCTGTCGCGCGCTTCTCGCAGCCACGCGTCCATCGGGTCAGCTTAGACTCTCGCCCGACCATGAAGCTGGGGGTCCCGATGGAGACGGCGCCGGGCGAGACACGGGTGGCCGTCGTCCCGGACACGGCGCGCCGGCTCGGCGAGTCGGGCGTCGAAGTCCTCGTGGAGCGAGGCGCCGGCGAGGCCGCCTCCTTCCACGACCGCGCCTACGGCGAGGCAGGAGCGCAGGTGGTCGCCGACGCCTACGAAGCGGAGCTCGTCTGCAAGGTGCAGAAGCCGAGCTCGGACGAGCTCGACCGGCTGCGGAAGGGGACCACGCTCATCGCCCTGCTCCAGCCGCTCGTCG
>DASQWP010000043.1:0-5134 GCA_035640195.1 Gaiellaceae bacterium
ACGTTCCGTGCCCTTCTCGCGCAGGACGCGGTACGGCTCCGGCGTGAGCTCCCGGCGCCACTCCTCCTCTGTCTTCTGCACCTTCTCGGGCACACAGAGAGCGTAGCGGCCTGGGTACACTTGGCGTGCCCGGTATCCCCTACGGAACTGGAGCCGCATGCACTTCGAGTCAGCCGTCGTCGTCGGCGCGGGACGCGTCGGCAGTGCCGTGGCCGCCCGCCTGGCGGAGAGTCTCCCTACGCGCACGACCCGCCGCGAGCTCGCCGTCGGCGATGCCGACCTCGTCGTCCTCTGCGTGCCCGACCGCGCGATCGCCGAGGTCGCGGTGAGGATCCGCCCGGGGCCGTGGGTCGCGCACACGAGCGGGGCGTGCCGACTCGGGGAGCTCGACCCGCACGAGCGCCGCTTCAGCCTCCATCCCCTCCAGACTTTTACGCGGGCGCGCGGGGCGGAGCAGCTCGACGGTGCCTGGGCTGCGGTGAGCGGAGAGCACGAAGCCGCGGTCGCAGCCGGGTTCGAGCTCGCACGCCTGCTCGGGCTCGCGCCGTTCGAGCTCGACGACGAGGAGCGCCCCGCCTACCACGCAGGCGCCGCCATCGCCTCCAACTACCTCGTGACCATCCACTGGGCCGCCGCGGAGCTTTTCCGCGCCGCAGGCGCTCCACCCGAGGCGCTCGAGCCGCTCATGCGCCGGACGATCGAGAACGGGTTCGAGCTGACCGGGCCGATCTCCCGCGGGGACTGGCAGACGGTGGAAAGGCACCTGGCCGAGATTCGCGCTCGGCGTCCCCAGCTCGAGCCGATGTACCGGGCGCTCGCCGACGCGACGGCGACGGTGGCGGCGCTGTGAGGACACTTCGCAGCATCTCGGGCCTGGAGGCCGCGCTCGCGCCGCTGCGTGCAGGGAACGAGCTCGGGCTCGTGCCGACCATGGGAGCCCTCCACGGCGGGCACCGGGCTCTCGTCGACGCCGCGCGGCGCGAGTGCGACATCGTCGTCACGAGCATCTTCGTCAACCCGGCGCAGTTCGGGCCCGGGGAGGACTTCGGGCGCTACCCCCGCGACGAGGAGGCGGACACGCGACTCGCGGAGGCCTGGGGTGTTGACTACCTCTTCGTCCCCGCCGTGGAGGAGATGTACCCAGAGGGCTTCCAGACCTGGGTCGACGTCGAGGGGCTCGCCGCGGACCTCGAGGGCGCGGCCCGCCCGGGGCACTTCCGCGGCGTCGCCACCGTGTGCCTCAAGCTCTTCAACATCGTGCGGCCGCAGCGGGCTTACTTCGGGCAGAAGGACGCCCAGCAGGCGGCCCTAGTGCAGCAGCTCGTGCGCGACCTCGCGGTTCCGCTCGACATTCGCGTCGTCCCGACCGTCCGCGAAGGCGACGGGCTCGCGCTCAGCTCGCGCAACGCCTACCTGACCCCGGGCGAGCGCGAAGCCGCGCGCGCGCTCCCCCGCGCCCTCGAGGCGGGCGCCGAGGCGCATCGGCACGGTGGCAACGCCGCCCGAGTGGCCCGGGTGCTCCTCGCCGAGGAGCCGCGCCTCACGGCCGAGTACGTCGAGGTGGCGCGCCTCGACGGCCGCACCTACCTGCTCGCCGCCGTGCGGGCGGGCGAGACCCGCCTGATCGACAACGTCGTCCTGGAAGGAGAGAGCTGATGAGCCGGTACGGCAAGACGCCGGGCGGCACGGTGACCGTCCCCGAGCTCGCCGAGATGAAGAAGCGCGCCGAGCGCATCGTGATGGTGACCGCCTACGACTATCCGAGCGCGCGGCTCGCCGACGCCGCCGGCGTCGACGTCGTCCTCGTCGGGGACTCGGCGGCGATGACCGTGCTCGGCCACGAATCGACCGTCCCGGCGACGATGGACGAGATGGTCATGCTGACGCGCGCCGCCGCGCGGGGTGCGGAGCGGCCGCTCGTCGTCGCCGACATGCCTTTCGGCTCCTTTCAGGTCTCGGACGAGGACGCGCTTCGCAACGCCGTTCGCTTCGTCAAGGAAGCGGGCGCCGACGCGGTCAAGGTCGAGGGAGGAGGACCGACGGTCTCGCGCGTCCTCGCGCTCGTCGGCGCGGGCATTCCCGTCATGGGCCATGTCGGGCTAACCCCGCAGTCGGCCGGGATGCTCGGGGGCTTCCGCGCCCAGGGCCGTACGGCGGAGAAGGCGCTGCGGCTCCTCGAGGACGCGCGCGCGCTGGAGCGGGCGGGCTGCTTCTCGATCGTTCTCGAAGCCGTGCCCGCGGCGGTCTCCGCCCGCATCACGGAGGCGTTGAGCGTCCCCACGGTCGGGATCGGCTCGGGGTCCGAGTGCGACGGGCAAGTGCTGGTGCTTCATGACGTTCTCGGTCTCTACGAGGGCCGCGCGGCGCGCTTCGTGAAGCGCTACGCCGACCTGGCGACCGAGATCCGGGGTGCGCTCGAGCGCTTCGCCGGCGACGTCCGCTCGGGCGCCTTTCCCGAGGAGGCGCATACGTACGCGATTCCAGACGAGGAGCTGGCCGCCTTCGAAGAGGGCTTGGCTAGCGGCTCGAGAGCGGGATCACGAACGGAAGGCTGACGACGAGGAGCGCGAGCAGGACCAGCGCGACCGACACGGCGGCGCGGACGATCGTCCAGCGTTCGACCACGCTGATTCCGTAGACGAGGAGGGCGAGCGCCCAGAGCACGAACGCGACGGCGAGCCCGTCGAGCACCTGCCCGCCCGCTCCCTCGTCGCCTCCTCCGGTGCGGAAGGAATCGGCGCCGTAGAGGACGAGGCGTACGGGCCAGACGAGGAGGAGCATGAGCACGAACGGCGCCGCGGCGAACGCGAGGAGGTGGCGGGCGCGCCGATAGCTTCCCCGCGCGCCGGCGGCGCGCAGCCCGAAGTGGAGGGCTCCGCCGCCGAGCCAGTAGGTCGCGGCCCCGTAGATCCCACCGGTGAGGAAGACGAGCACGACGACGAGCAGCGTGTCGATCTCGGGATCGTCCAGGAACCGCTCTCGGGCGCCCGTGAGGAGGACGCCGGCGATTCCGGCGAGGAAGACGAGCGCGAGCACCGGCTCCTGCCGCGCTCCGGCCGCCTCGTCCGAATCGTCGCGAAGGGCTGCGAACACGGTGCGCGGCGCCTGGAAGACGGCGAGGGCCCGCAGCCACCACTGGCGCTCCGGGCTCGACTCGGCGACCGGTGCTCCCGCGTTCACGCGATCAGGCTAGCCGCGAGCGGCGCAACCGAGCCGCACCCCGTTCGCGCCTCCTACGCCGCGGCGGCTGCTGCGCTCGGGAGCAGCTCCCGCAGGAACTGTCCCGTGTAGCTCTCCTCCACCTCGGCGATCTGCTCGGGCGTCCCCGTGGCGATCACCTCTCCCCCGGCCTCGCCGCCCTCGGGCCCGAGGTCGACGATCCAGTCCGCTTGCTTGATGACGTCGAGGTTGTGCTCGATCACGAGGACGGTGTTGCCCGCGTCCACGAGCCGCTGGAGCACCTCGAGGAGCTTCTCGATGTCGGCAAAGTGGAGACCCGTGGTCGGCTCGTCCAGGATGTAGAGCGTCTTCCCGGTCGCCACCTTCGAGAGCTCGGAGGACAGCTTCACCCGCTGCGCCTCGCCGCCGGAGAGCGTTGTCGCCGGCTGTCCGAGCTTGATGTAGTCGAGCCCCACGTCATGCAGCGTCTGGAGCCGCCGGCGGATCTTGGGGATCTTGGCGAAGAAGGCGAGCGCCTCCTCGACCGACATCTCCAGCACGTCGGCGATCGACTTGCCCTTGAAGCGCACCTCGAGCGTCTCGCGGTTGTAGCGCTTGCCGCCGCAGGTCTCGCAGGGGACGTAGACGTCCGGGAGGAAGTGCATCTCGATCTTGATCGTCCCGTCGCCCTTGCAGGTCTCGCAGCGACCGCCGCGGACGTTGAACGAGAAGCGCCCCGGCTTGTAGCCGCGCACCTTGGCATCCGGTGTCTGCGCGTAGAGCTCCCGGATGTGGTCGAAGAGCTTCGTGTACGTCGCCGGGTTCGAGCGCGGCGTCCGCCCGATCGGCGACTGGTCGATGTCGATCACCTTGTCGAAGCACTCGATCCCCTCGCAGGCGATGTGGTCGCCCGGCTTCACGCGCAGGCGGTGCAGGCGGTTGGCGAGCGCCTTGTAGACGATCTCGTTCACCAGCGTCGACTTGCCCGAGCCGGAGACGCCCGTGACGCAGACGAGCTTTCCGACGGGGAACTCGACGTCGATGTCCTTGAGGTTGTGCATGCTCGCGCCCCGCACCTGGAAGGCGCCGGTGTCGTCCGTGCGCCGCTCCGGGACGGCGATCTCTCGCGCGCGCGAGAGGAACTGCCCGGTGATGGACGCGTCGTTTGCGGCCACCTCCTCGGCCGGGCCCTCGGCGACGACGTGGCCGCCGTGCTCGCCGGCTCCCGGGCCCATGTCGACGAGCCAGTCCGCCGCCCGCATCATCTGCTCGTCATGCTCGACGACCAGCACGGTGTTCCCGAGGTCGCGCAGCCGGTCGAGGGTGGCGATCAGCTTGCCGTTGTCCCGCTGGTGGAGCCCGATCGAGGGCTCGTCGAGGATGTAGAGGACGCCGACCAGCTGCGAGCCGATCTGCGTCGCCAGGCGGAGCCGCTGCGCCTCGCCGCCCGAGAGCGTCGAGGCCGCGCGATCGAGCTGGAGGTAGCCGACGCCGACGTTGTCCAGGAAGGTGAGCCGCTCGCGGATCTCCTTGATGATGCGCGAGCCGATCAGCTGCTCCGTCTCGGTCAGCTCGAGCCCGTCGAGGAACTCGATCGCCCTTGTCACGGACATGGCCGTGAACTCGTGGATGTTGCGGCCGCCGACCGTGACAGCGAGCACCTCGGGACGCAGGCGGGCGCCGCCGCAAGCCGGGCACGGGCGGAAGCTCATGTACTCCTCGATCCGCTCGCGCTGCTGCGACGAGTCGGTCTCGCGGTAACGGCGCTGCAGGCTCTCCACGATCCCCTCGAACGCGAGCATGTACGAGCGCCGGCGGCCCATCCGGTTGCGGTACGTGACGTAGACGCGGTCGCCGTTCGTCCCGTAGAGGAAGCGGCTCCGCTCGTCCTCGGAGAGCTCGCACCACGGCGTGTCGACGTCGATCTCGTAGCGGTCGGCGATCGCCTCGATGACGGCGTCGTAGAAGCCGGAGC
>DASQWP010000044.1:0-9864 GCA_035640195.1 Gaiellaceae bacterium
TGGCGCGGGGCGCGGGCGGACGCCGCCGCGGCTCAGGCGCCGTAGGCCACGATCTCGGCGCGGTGGCCGCTTGCACGGGCCAGTCGCTCATCGGTCGTCAGCAGCGGAATGCCGAGCGCTTCGGCGAGCGCGACGTAAGTAGCGTCGTACGGGGTCATGACGTGGCGGAGCTCCCACACGCGCGTGATGAACGGGGCTGCGGCGTAACGAACGATCATGAGCTCGGCAAAGTCGTCGAGCGCCTCGCGAGCTCTCCTCGCCGAGACCTCGCCCACGAGAACGAGCTTTCGCACGACGGAGATCAGCTCGAGATCGACGAGGTGCGGGGCGTGCACGACTTCCATCCGCCGGATCCAGGCGGCCGCCCAGTCGCCTCTAGGGCCCCGTCGTAGGAGGAAGTCGACGCCCGCGGAGGCGTCGAGGACGATCACCGACTTTCGCGGTCCTCGCGGATCAGGTCGGCGGGTTCGACACGGAGGTCGTACAGCTTCCTGCTCCGCACCCGCTCGACGAGCTCCTCGGTAGTCGGCATGGCTGCGTTGCGACGCAGTATGGCCAAAAGGTATTCGGACAGGCTCATGCCGCCTTCCGCGGCGCGGGCCTTGAGCCTTCGATGGACATCGTCGGGAACGTTCCGGATCTGAACATGTCCCATGCATATGACCTTATCACATGCAAAATGCATGTCCTATCGAGCCAGGGCGTTCCGGAGCACGCCGATCCCGTCGATCTCGAGCTCCACCTCGTCGCCCGGCTGGAGCCAGCGTCCGTCGCCGTGCTCGAGGATGCACCCGGTCCCGACCGTCCCCGAGCCGAGGACGTCGCCGGGCACGAGCCGCGTGTTGCGCGCGGCGTGCTCCACGAGCTGCTCCCACGACCAGTGCATGTCGGCGAGGTTGCCGCGCGAGCGCTCCTCCCCGTTCACCCGCGCGACCATCTCGAGCCGCAGCTCGCCGAGCTCGTCCGGCGTGACGAGCACGGGGCCGAGGCTGGTGGCGAAGTCCTTGCCCTTGGCGGGCCCCAGCCCGACCGCCATCTCCATCTTCTGGAGATCGCGGGCCGACCAGTCGTTCATGACCGTGAACCCGGCGATGCGACCGTCGCCCCCCACCACCGCGGCGGCCTCGAGCTCGTAGTCGAGCGCGCTCGTCGCCTCGGGGTAGGGAATCGCGTCGTCCGGGCCGTAAATCGCCGCCGGGTTGGAGAAGTAGAACACCGGGACGCGGTACCACTCCGGCGCGACCTCGAGCCCTCGCTGTGCGCGCGCCGCGCGCACGTGACGCTCGAAGGCGTAGAAGTCCCGCACAGAGGGCGGAAGCGGCACCGGCGCCAGCAGGCGGACGTCCTCGAGAGCGTGCTCGGCGACGTCGTCACCGCCCGCGGCGAGCCACGCGGCGAGCGTCGGCGCGCCGAGCTCCACGATCCGCTCGCCTTCGACGCGCCCAGGAGCGGCCCGCCCCTCGACGGAGAACGTACAGAGCCTCATGGGCCGCCCGAGTATGACTGCCGAGCAGCCCGGCAGAGGCCGGCTCTACGACCGAGCTTCGCTACCCGTCCAGGCGGTCGCGAAATGGGACGCGACCCGCGCGCGGTAGTCGTCGTCCTGGGGCCCGAAGGGATCGTACTCGGGCGCGTCCTTCACGTCGGACTTCGAAAGGCCGACGCGGACCGACTCGGAGCCCGGATCGATCTCCTCGACCAATCCGGCCGGGAGCAGCACCTTGTGCCCGCGCAAGCCGCCCGTGTCGACGACGATGCAGCACGAGTCGGCCGCGTGGCTGGCCTCGTCGACCTTGCCGGCCTTTCCGTCCTCAGCCTCGACGGTGAAGCCGACCATGTCGATGTCCCCGGCCGCCTCGTCGCGGAAGGACCACATGTCCCCCATCGTTCACCTGCCTTTCATTCGACTGTCGTATCGGTTCTCTGCCCGGTAGACCGGACGGAGAAACGCGACGGCCGGGACGCGCCCGGCCGTCGAACTCCGCGGTGCCGCTCCTACCCTAGGGGCGCGGCTCGCGGACGCCGCCCGCATAGTACGTGCCCACGCGGGTGCGATACTCCTCGTCCACGTCCGTCTCGAGGTCGAGCTCGGGCGCAGACTTGATCTCGTCCTTCGAGCGGTTGACGAAGACGGTCTCCGACTCCGCGTCGATCCGGTCGACGACTCCGGCCGGCAGAAGCACCTTCTTGCCGAAGATCCACGGGCCGGTGTCGACGACGATGTAGCTCGAGCCGATGTCGTACGTCGCCTCGTCGATCTTCCCGATGCCCCCGTCGACCGCTTCCACCGAGTAGCCAGTCAGATCGATGTCGCCGATCGCCTCGTCACGGTAGGACCACATCTCTTGCATTGCGTTCATCCCCCTTCGAGCGCTATGGCCGCACACGCCAGGCCTTCCCGCCTCTGCGGCCCGTAAACGCCCCTCGAGCTAGAGGTTTCCGCGGAGCGCCTGCTCGCGCTCGATCGCCTCGAAAAGCGCCTTGAAGTTGCCCTCCCCGAAGCCGACGGCGCCGTGGCGCTCGATCACCTCGAAGAAGAGCGTCGGGCGATCCTGCGCCGTCTTCGTGAAGATCTGCAGGAGGTAGCCCTCGTCGTCCCGGTCGGCGAGGATCTTGAGCCGCCGGAGCGCCGACCAGTCCTCGTCGATCTCGCCGACGCGCTCCCCGACGTCCTCGTAGTACGCGTCGGGCGTGTCGAGGAAGCGGATCCCACGCTCGCGGAGCGCGGCCACGGTGCCGACGATGTCCTCCGTCGCAAGGGCGATGTGCTGGACGCCCGGCCCGCCGTAGAACTCGAGGTACTCCTCGATCTGACTCTTGCGCTTGCCCTCCGCGGGCTCGTTGATGGGGAGCTTGAAGCGGCCTCCTCCGCCCATCATCACCTTGCTCATGAGGGCGGAGTACTCGGTCGAGATCGCCTCGTCTGAGAAATGGATCAGCTCCTTGAAGCCCAGGCAGCGCTCGTAGAACTCGACCCAGTGCTCCATGCGCCCCAGCTCGACGTTTCCGACGACGTGGTCGATGAGCTTCAAGCCCACCCCGGTCTCGGGTCGCCCGTTGCCGCTCTCCAGCGCCTGGTAGCCCGGCAGGTAGCCGTTCGGGTACTCCTCCCGGTTGACGAACGAGTGCAGGGTCTCGCCGTAGGTGGCGATGGAGGCGAGCTCCACGCGGCCGTGCTCGTCCTCCACCCAGCGCGGCTCGGCGACACCTCGGGCGCCCCGCTGGAGCGCCTGGCGGTAGGCGTCGGTCGCGTCCGTCACGGAGAAGGCCACGTCCTTGACGCCGTCCCCGTGGACGTGCGCGTGACGCGCGACCTCGTGGTCGGGGCGCAGGGCGCTCGTGAGGACGAGCCGGATGTCTCCCTGCTCGAGGACATAGGAGGTGCGATCGCGCACTCCGGTCTCCGGGCCCGCATAGGCGACGGGCTGGAAGCCCATCGCCCGCTCGTAGAAATAGGCGGACTGCTTCGCGTTGCCGACCCAAAGCTCGACATGGTCCCAGCCGAGCAGCGGCATGAAGTCCTGGCCCACGGGCGTGATTCTAGTCGGGTGAGGGCGCGGGCGGCCGCGCGAGACGGGCGAGCAGGATCCCCGCGCCGATCACGAGCCCGCCCGCGAACTGAAGCGGCCCCATCTCCTCCGAGAGGACGACAAGGGCGAAGAAGGCACCGAGGAACGGGTTCAGGTTCGCGTAGAGCGAGGCGCGCGAGGGCCCGACCCGGTCGATGGCCTCGAACCACCAGATGTTCGTGAAGACGAGCGAGAAGAAGAGGCTGTAGACGAACGCCGCCCAGGCGAGGCCGCCGAGGCCGGCCCAGTCCTGCTCCGCGAGCTGGCCGGCGGAGGAGAGGAGCAGGGGCACCGACCCGACCAGGAGCATGAACGCGCTGATCCGATACGGGGAGTACCGCTGCATGAGCGGCCCGATCGCCACCGAGTAGGCGGCCCACGTGGCCGCGGCGCCGAGACCGAGCAGGATGCCGCCGAGGTCGCCTCCGAGCCCGCCCGAGGACCCGAGCGCGACGAGCGCCACGCCGGAGAACGAGACGACGGTGGCGACCCAATGGCGGAGGCGGAGCCGCTCGACGCCGAGCGCCTGCGCGATCAGCGCGACGAAGATCGGAAGCGTCCCGAACATGAGGGCCACGGTCGCCGCCGTCGTCAGGCGCACCGAGTACGAGAACGTCAGCTGGTTGAGCCAGATCCCGAAGGCGGCGGCGGCGAGCATGGCCGGGACGTGTCGGCGCCGGACGCGCAGGCTCCCCTCGCGGCCCACGGTCACCGCGGAGAAGAGGACGGCGCCGATGGCGAAGCGGACTGACGAGTACGAGAGCGGCTCCCACCCATGCGTGAGCGCGTACTTGACGACCGTGAAGTTGAAGCTCCAGCAGAGCACGGTGGCGAGGAGGAGCACGTCCGCGGGCAGGCGCCGGCGCATTGCCGGAGGCTAACCCCCGCCTGAGGCTTGTGTTTCACGGGCACAAAGTCCCCGCCGATCACGGTTCAGGGCCCGATCGGCCCTCGCGGCGCGAACGCGAGCCGCGGGAGCTTGTGCCGGTAGAACACAAGCGCCCGGCCCGGGCCGGACCGATCATCTAGAGTCGCGGCCGTGACCGAGCCGACCCAGCTTCAGCCCATGCCGAGCCCGGAGCCGCCGCCGGAGGCTCGCCTCGACCCCACCAGGGAGGACGTGGACGAGCTCGTCGGACCCGCGACGCCCCATTTCGCGATGCAGATTCGCGCGCGCGTGCGAGCGCTCGTCCGGGACCTGCCCGAGGAGCACCCCGTGCGCGCCTACGGAGAAGAGAAGATGGAGCTCCTCGAGCGCCTCGCCTTCGCGAGCTCGAAGGCCGAGGAAGGGCCGCTCGAGCCGTCGAGCAGGCTCGGCTGGGAGACGCTTCCGAGCCACGCACCTGCCTCGGATCCACTGCCGCCGAAGTCGGTCTGATGGCGGTCTTCGCCGGCAAGTCCGTCCTCGTGACGGGCGGCTCCCGCGGCATCGGGCGTGCGATCGCCCTCCGCTTCGCGGAGCTCGGGGCGGCGAAAGTGGCCATCAGCTACCTCCGGAACGACTCCGCCGCAGAAGAGACCGCGGGGGAGATCCGCGCACACGGCGCCGAGCCCCAGCTGCTGCGCGGCAACGTCGGCGAGCCCGAGAAGGCGGCTGCACTGGTCGAGGAGGCAGGCGTCCTCGACGTGCTCGTCTCCAACGCCGCCACAGGTGTCATCCGTCCCGCGCTCGAGCTCGAGGAGAAGCACTGGGACTGGACGCTGAACGCCAATGCGCGCGCGCTCTTCACCCTCGTCCGCCGGGCCGCTCCTCAGATGCAGCCGGGGAGCTCCGTCGTCGCCACGACGAGCCTCGGCTCGCAGCGCGTGCTCGAAAACTACGTGCTGGTCGGCGTCTCCAAGGCGGCGCTCGAGGCGCTGGTCCGCTATTTCGCGGTCGAGCTCGCCGAGCGGGACATCCGCGTGAACGCGGTCTCCGCCGGGCTGGTCGAGACGGGAGCGCTCGCCTACTTCCCCAACCGCGAGGAGATGCTCGAGTGGTACGCGCGCCGCACCCCGGCAGGCCGGCTCGTCGAGCCCCGGGACGTCGCCGAGGTGGTTTGCTTTCTCGCCTCGCCCGCGGCGGCGATGATCCGGGGGCAGACCGTGATCGTCGACGGCGGCTACTCCATCCTCGCCTAGGCTTCCCCCATGCCCGAAGAGCGCTTCGCCCACGACGCCTTCTTCCTCGACCAGCTCGTCCGGCCGATCGCCAACCTCTACCGGATCTCGACGCTCGGCCCCGACGGAGCGAGCCCCGGCACGCCTCTCGCCTTCGTCCGGCAGAAGAAGCTCAAGATCAAGGAGGACATCCGCTTCTTCGCCGACGAGAGCGAGTCGGAGGAGCTCTTTCGCATCAAGGCTCGCGCATGGCTCGAGCTAGGAGGGCGCTACGACGTGGTCGTGGCGGACGGGACGCGACTCGGAGTGCTGGAGAAGGTCTTCGGGCGCTCGCTCCTCCGCTCGACCTGGCGCGTGCTCGACGAGAACGAGCAGGAGGTGGCGTTCGCGCACGAGAAGAGCGTGCCGCTCGCGGTCCTTCGGCGCTTGATCGACCTCGTTCCGTACGGCGAGCTCGTCCCCATCGTGTTCCAGTTCACGATCCACATGGATGGTCATCAGGTCGGGGAGATGCGACGACCCATCGGGCTCCGCGACCGCTACATCCTTCGACTCGACGGCGACCCGGAACGCCGCATCGACCGCCGCGTGGCGGTCGCGTTCTCGGTCGCGCTGGACGCCCTCCAGTCGCGCTAGCGGCCGCTGCGCGGTGGACCCCGGACGGGACGCCCCGTTCCCGATATACTTTCGTTGCGTAACGAATATGAACGACCGCTCCGTCTACCCACTCGGCAAGCGCCGGACGCTGATCGTCTTCGCCGGCCTCATGCTCGGCATGCTCGTCGCCGCGCTGAACCAGACGATCGTCGCCACCGCGGCGCCGAGGATCGTCGCGGATCTCGGCGGCTTCCAGCAGTACTCCTGGGTTTTCTCCGCCTATGTGCTCTGCATGACGATCTCGGTGCCGCTCTACGGGAAGCTCTCCGACCTCTACGGTCGCCGGCCTTTCTTCGTCCTCGGGATCGGTCTCTTCGCGATCGGCTCCGTGCTCGCCGGGCTCGCGCCCACGTTCGAGCTCCTGATCGCGGGACGCGCGGTGCAGGGACTGGGCGCCGGCGGCCTCATCCCGCTCGCCATCGCCGTGATCGGGGACATCATCCCGCCCCGCCGGCGGGGCAAGTGGCAGGGGCTCACGAGCGGCGTCTTCGCCGTCTCTTCGGTGCTGGGGCCGGCCACGGGCGGCTGGATCGCGGACAACGCCTCCTGGAGGTGGGCGTTCTTCGTCAGCCTGCCGGTCGCCGCGATCGCACTGGTCGTCGTCTGGTTCGGCTTTGGAAAGCGAGAGGAGCGGGAGCGCCACCGGATCGACGTCCTCGGTGCGTTCCTCCTCACCGCCGCGGCGGCGAGCGGCCTCTATGCGGCCGCTTCGGGAGGCGTCGAGGTGCCGTGGACGTCACCTCTCATCGTCGGCCTGCTCGTCCTGAGCGGCTTCCTGGCGACGGCCTTCGTCCTCTGGGAGCGACGCGTCGACGAGCCCATCCTTCCGCTGACGCTCTTCCGCGAGCGCACGATCGCGAGCGCCCAGATCGCGCTCTTCACCGTGGGGGCGGCCGCCTTCGGGACGATCATGATCGTGCCGCTGTTCGTCCAGCGGGTGCTGGGCGAGAGCGCGACCCATTCCGGCGCGGTCCTGACTCCGCTCATGCTCGGGTGGATCTCGGCCAGCCTGCTGTCCGGCCAGATCGTCTCCCGCACAGGGCGCTACCGGCCCGTCCTCCTGGCCGGCCCGCCGGTCATGGCCGCGGGCTTTCTGCTCCTGTCCGGAATGGGAGTCGGGACGACGCCGTCCGAGACGATCCGCAACGTCTTCGTCATCGGCTTCGGCGTCGGGCTCGTCATGCAGACCTTCATCGTCGTCGTCCAGAACGCCGTCCCACGCCGGATGATGGGCGTGGCGACCGCGTCCGCGCAGTTCTCGCGCATGGTGGGCGCGACGGTCGGCGTCACCGTCATGGGCGCGATCATGACGGCCCGTCTGAACGGAGAAAGCGCGAGGGTGGCGGGCCCGGCCGAGCTCGCCGACGCCATCCACCCGGTCTTCTTCGTCGGCCTCGCGCTCGCGGCGCTCGCCTTCGTGGCCACCCTCTTCCTCCCCCATCAGGAGCTGCGCGACCACATGGACGCGGAGCCGGCGCCTCAGGCGGCATGACGTCGAAGCGCCCCGATGTCGAGCGCATGGCGGACGGCGTCGTCCGCCTCTGGACGGCTCTGCAGCGGCGCAAGGACGAGGGCGCCCCGACGGCCGAGCTGACGACGCCGCAGGCGCTCGCGCTTCGCACGATCGTGCTCGAGGGGCCGCTGCGCATGGGCGCCCTCGCCGACGAGCTCGGCGTCACAGTGGCCACCGCCAGCCGCACCGTCGACGCGCTCGCGGAGCGCGAGTTCGTCCGGCGGGAGAGCGATCCAGCCGACGCCCGAGCGGTTCGGGTCGTCGCCGCTGCGGCCGGTCGCCGCGAGCACCGGCTTCGGCGGGAGCGATTCGTCCGCGCGCTCGCGAGGCTCTCCGAGGAGCTGTCCGAGGTGGAGCGCCGCCAGCTCGCCGAGTCCCTCGAGACCCTGGCGCGCCTCTTCGGCGGCGAGGAGCCCGTCAGCCGGCGAAGGTCCGCCTGAGACCCTCGGCGAGGCCGCTCGGCGCATAGCCCAGCTCGCGGCGCGCCTTGGCGTCCGACGCCCAGTACGTGACCCCGTCGGAGGCGCTCAGGATCTCGCGCACGTTCCGCCCGAGCAGCGGTCCGAGCGGCACGGCCAGGCGCAGAAGCACCGTCGGCACGGGGACGATCCGCGGCCGGTGACCGCCGGCGGCGAACGCCTGCTCGACCGCCTGGCGGAGGGTGGCGATCTCACCGCCGAGGATGTAGGTGTCTCCCACCTTCCCGTGATCGTGCGCGAGCAGGACGCCGGCGGCCACGTCGTCGACGTGCCCCCAGTTGAGACCGACGCTCCCGACCGGCAAGAAGACGAGGTTCCCTCGGAAGGCCCGGGCGAGCAGCGGCCCCATCCCGGTGTGGTCACCCGGCCCGTAGATTCCTCCCGGCTGCACGACGACGATCGGCGCGCCTCCGGCGATCCGCTCCTCCACGAGCCGGTGCGCGAGGAACTTGGACTCGTCGTACGCCGAGAGCCAGGGGCCGCCGGCCCGGACGTAGGTCTCGTCGACGATCGCACCGCGTGTGTTCCCCACCACGCTGTTGGTGGAGACGTAGACGACGCGGCCGGCGCCGGCCGCCGCGTCGAGGACGTTGCGCGTCCCGGCGACGTTGACCTCGAACATGGCGGCACGCTCCGAGGCGCGGATGCCGATGCGGTAGTCGGCCGCGACGTGGAAGACGGCGTCGCAGCCGCGCATCGCGTCGGCAAGCCGCTCCCGGGAGGAGAGATCGCCCTCGGCAAGCACGCAGCCGAGCTCGGCGAGCCGCCGTGCCTTCTCCGGAGAGCGGACGAGTGCGACCACCTCGTCGCCGCGCCCGCGCAGCCTCTCGACGAGCCGCCCGCCGAGGAAGCCGGTCCCGCCGGTGACGAACGCCCTCACTGCAGCGACCAGCCGAGGCGTGAGTCGAAGACGTCGACTCCCTCACGGCGCTTGAGCCAGTTGGCCAGGAGGTATGTCAGCGGCGTCGCCAGCGCCTCCCAGGCGACCTTGATCGCCCACGTCGTCACGATCGTCTCCGTGAGGTCGACGCCGGTGCCGGCGAAGGCGATCGTCACGAAGAGGGCGCTGTCGAGCCCCTGGCCGACGAGCGAGGACCCGATCGTCCTGCTCCACAGGAACCGTCCGCGCGTGGCCACCTTCAGGCGGGAGAGGACGAAGGAGTTCGTCAGCTCACCCACGAGGTAGGCGCAAAGGGAGGCGGCGAAGATCCGCCAGGTCGTACCCAGGACCGTCTCGAAGGCGGCCTGGTTCTCCTCCCAGAAGCCGGCGGCCGGGAGCCGGAGCGCGACCTGGATCGCCCCGACCGCGAGGAGATTGCAGGCGAAGCCCAGGAGGATGACGCGCCGGGCCGCCCGGAAGCCGTAGACCTCGGTCAGGACGTCCCCGAGCAGGTACGCGAGCGGGAAGAGGACGTTGCCGGCGTCGAAGACGCGACCCTCGACCTCGGCGAGCTTGACCGCGATGATGTTCGAGACGACGAGCGCCGTCACGAAGAAGCCCGCCAGGGCGACGAACCGTGACGAGAAGGCGTTCATGGGCCGGCCT
>DASQWP010000045.1:0-8999 GCA_035640195.1 Gaiellaceae bacterium
GCCCTCTTCTACGGGGCGACACTACTTGTCGCCGCCTGGCGCGCACTGCCCGGCTGCGAGGCCACCGTGCTCTCGAACTGGATCCTGCGCCGCGACGACCAGATCGGCTGCCCGGTCTTCACGCCGATCGACGAGACGGAGGCGCGCCTGCGCGAGCGCAGGAGCGAACTCGAGGCCAAGAAGCGCGCCGGAGAAGCCGGCGATCGTCGGGCCGCGGGCGTCGGCGACCTCGGGCTCGCCCACGTCGTCGTCTGCTGCGGCTTGGGCGCGGCCGCGCTGGTTGCCATAGCACTCACCTGACGATCACCTCGGACCGCGAACGACCATGGCCTGAGCGTGCGGCCGATGTAGGGCCAGCATTTCGGCGTCCTCGGCGCGGACGGGTCGTCCTCCCGCGGTGGGAAGCCGAGCTCGCCGCTGGGACGCCACAAGAGCTCGGGCGGCGTCCTTCTCGGCGGTGCGGTGCCGGTCAGCCGGCGAGGCGGGCGCGCAGCTCATCGGTGGGCAGGTCCGCCGCGTAGACGGGGCTCCCCGGCTGGTGGTTGCGGCCGCCCTTGCCGAGCGTGCCGGCGTCCACCGCGTCGAAGCCCATCTCGTCGATCAGCCCGGCCACGATCCGCTTGGCTTCCTCGTCGTCGCCCGAGATGGGGATGCCGATGCGTTCCGCGTCTCCCGCAGGACGGCCGAGATCGCGCAGACGCTGCCACTGGATGGCGTTGAACGCCTTCACCACCCGAGCGCCTTGCAGATGCGCCTGGAGCAGCTCGCTCGAGGTTGTCCGGTCGGCGTCGAGCTCCTCGAAGGTGCCGTCCCGCTGCGGGTAGTAGTTGTTCGTATCGACGACGACCTTCCCGCGCAGGCCTGCGGTCGGCAGCTCGCAGAAGCGGCCGAACGGCACCGAGACCAAGGCGACCTCCCCGAAGGCGGCGGCGTCCGCAGCGGTCATCGCCTCCGCGCGCCCGCCGAGCTCGTCGACGAGGGCACTCAGCGTCTCGGGGCCCCGTGAGTTGCTAATCGCCACCTCGTGCCCGGCGCGGACGAAGTGCCGGGCCAGCGTGCCTCCGATGTGGCCCGTGCCGATGATCCCGATTTGCATCCCTGTCCTCTCTTCCGGAGTTCCCTCTACGAGAACGGCAGCAGCGGGACGGCCTATTCCGATCCGTCGAGCGGCAGCGCCCGCCCCGCCACCGGCGACGAGTGGATGATCGACGTCGTCGTCTGGCCGAGGACGATGAAACGGTCGAGGACCTCCTCCAGGTCGTCCATCGACCGGAGATGCAGCTTCACGAAGAAGCAGTCCTCGCCCGTGATCCGGTGGCAATCGACGACCTCGGGGATCTCGCGTGCGAGCTCGGGGATCCTCTGCAGCTGGCGGGTCGTAGGCCGAACCCGTACCACGGCCGCGATCGGAAAGCCGAGCGCTTTCGGGTCGACCTCGGCGCGGTAGCCGGTGATCACTCCGGCCCGCTCCAGTCGCTGCACGCGCTCGGCCACGGCCGGCGCCGACAGGTTGATCCGGCGACCGAGCTCGGCCATCGTGACGCGGGCATCCGCCTGCAGCTCTTTCAGGAGCCGTCGGTTGATCGGGTCGAGTAGCTGGTTTTCGCTCGCCAAGCAGGCTCACCGCCGTTGGTTCGTAGGACCTCGCAGCGAAATGCCTTCGCCCGAGTATGGCACCCGCCGCGGGACGGGGCGACAATTTCGGCGTGGAAGCGCGCTCGGGGGCCCATCCAGCCACGCTCCCGGCCGCGCGCCGTCCCTCCAGGCTCGCACGCGTGGCGGCCGGCGCGCCACCGGAGAGCTTCTTCGTCGGCAGCGCGGTCTTCCACTACCTCGGGCCGGCGTTCGCGGTGCTGCTCTTCGCGCTCGTCGAGCCCCTGGGCGTGGCCTGGCTCCGGATCGCCACGGCCGCCGCCGTCTTTGCCCTCTGGCGGAGGCCGTGGCGCACGTTTGCCGCCCTCGACGGGAGTGGACGGCGCACGGTCGTCGCCATGGGCGCCGTCCTGGCGGTCATGAACGTCTGCTTCTACGTCTCCATCGACCGCCTGCCGCTCGGCACCGTCGCGGCGATCGAGTTCCTTCCCGTGATCGCGCTGGCCGCGGTCGGAGCGCGGACGGCGAGAAACGCGCTCGCCCTCCTCTCGGCGGTCGGCGGTGTCTACCTGCTCACCGACGTCCGCGTCGAAGGCGAGCCCGTCGGGGTCGCCTTCGCGTTCGCCAACGCCGCTCTGTTCGCGCTCTACATCGTCCTCGCTCACCGCGTAGCGCAGAGCCGGCGGACGAGCGGGGTCGACGCCCTCGGCGCAGCGATGCTCGTCGCCCTGCTCGCCGTCACTCCGATCGCGGGCTGGAGCGCTGCGCCGGCGCTTCTCCACCCGCTGGCGCTCGCCGCCGGCATCGGAGTGGGCATCTCCTCCTCGGTCATCCCCTACGTCTGCGACCAGCTCGCGATGGCGAGGCTGAGCCGCGCGACCTACTCGCTGATGGTCTCGCTCCTACCCGCGACGGCCACGCTGATCGGCGTCGTCGTGCTCGCCCAGGTCCCTTCGCCGGCCGAGATCGTCGGTGTGGGGCTCGTCGTAGCGGCGGTCGCCGTGCACCGCGAACGCGGTCAGTAGCTGAAGACGGTGGCCGGCCCGTCGCCGATCCACTCCCAGAGCGGAGTGGCCCCGCCGATCCGCGCATTCGCGACAAGGTTCGACTCGTCGAGCTTGCGCGCCGTGAAGCAGATCGGGCACACGAGGAGCTCCCCTCCCGCCTCCGCATACTGCTGGAAGAGGGTGGCCAGCGGTGGACAGCCGTCGCAGGCGATCCCGTCCGCGAAGCCGGGGAGCGCGAGCCGGACGGCCTCCTTCGTCAGGAACATCGTCACCTGCTTGCCCCCCTGTGCCGCCGCGCCGCCGACGAGGAAGGCGACCGTGACCCGCTCCGCGTCCTCGAGCCCGGTCGCCAGGTTGACGACCACCTTGGCGCTTCCCGCACTGCCCCCGTTCTGTGCCATGAGCTATCTCCTTGGCTTGTAGGCCTTCACCGTCGTCCCGTTGGCGCCGTACTTGACGGCCTTCCTGCGAGTGTCCTCGAACGCCGAGCGAGCATAGGTGGCGACGAGATTGCCGGTCTCGATCCGCTCGAACCCGTGCTTCTCGAGGCGCGTGGCGTACTCTGCTTCCAGCAGAGCCCCGGCAATTCAGCCGGTCCAGAGGTCGATCTTGCGGCGCCCCTCCTCGCTGACCGGGTTCTGGATCGTGACGTCGGCGACCTGGATGCGCCCGCCTTCGGCGAGAACGCGGAAGATCTCCGCGAACACCGCGTCCTTGTCGGGGATCAGGTCGATGACGCCGTTCGAGATCACGACGTCGAAGCTCCCGTCGGGGAACGGGAGGCGCTCCGCCTCCGCCTCGAGGAGCTCCACGTTCGCCGCCCCGAGCTCGGCCGCGGCGACGCGCGCCTTGGCGAGCATCTCCGGGGTCATGTCGATCCCGACCACGCGCCCCTCCGGGCCGACCATCTGCGCGGCGACGAGCGTGTCGGTTCCGGCTCCGCAGCCGAGGTCGAGCACCCGCTCGCCCGTCTCGAGGCGGCCCAGCTCCCACGGGTTGGCGACACCGGCGAAGGACTCGACCGCCGACTCGGGAACTGCGGCGAGCTCGGCCGGGTAGCCGAGGTCCTCGGCCCAGGCGCGACCGGTCGGAAAGATGAAGTCCGTCTCGGGCTGCTCCGAGACGCACGCGTACGTCTTCTTGATCTCGCTCTTGAGGAGCCCTACGTCGATGCCTATCTCGACGGCCATGCACGGAAGGACGCTCGCGGGCCGCTCCAGATTGCATCTCTCGCCGAATGCAATAACTTCATCCGGGTGAGCGTCCTCCCTGGAGACGCAATGGTGCGTTCAGACGAGTCGGCGGCGGCCGCCGCCAAGGCCGGGTTCCACGCGCTCGCCGAGCGTGAGCTGCCCCGGCTCTACCGCGTGGCCCGCAGGCTCGTCGGGGACGAGGCGGAGGACGCCGTACAGGACACGCTGCTGAAGGCGCATCGCGGCTACGGCCGGCTCGAGGACGAGGCCGCCGGCCCCGCCTGGCTGACCGCCATCCTCGTCAACTGCTGCCGTGACCGCGCCCGTGCGCGCGCCCGCCGCCCGGAGGAGGTCGAGCTCGACGAGGTCGAGGAGTTCTCGCTCTTCCGCAAGATCGCTGACGAGGACCCGTTCCCCTACTCGGATTCTCTGCACCTCGACTTCCTGCAGCAGTTTGGGGCGGAGGACGTGCGCGCAGTGCTCGCAGACCTGCCCGAGCGCTACCGCGTGCCGCTCGTGCTCGCCCACTGCGAGGGCTACCAGGTAAAGGAGGTCGCCTACTTCCTCGACGTGCCGCTCGGGACGGTGCTCGCGCGCCTTCACCGCGGCCGCAAGCTCTTCGAGCGGCGGCTGTGGGACTATGCGGAAGAGCACGGGCTGCTGAAGGAGGGAGCGCGACGATGATCACCTGCGCCGAAGCGGTGCGGCAGCTCTGGGAGTACCTCGACGGTCTCGTGGACGAGTCGCAGCGCGAGTCGATCGAGGAGCACCTCAGCTTCTGCCGCCGCTGCTGCGGCGAGGTCGAGTTCGCCGAGGAGCTGCGCCGTTTCCTGGCCGAGCACCCGGAGGGAGAGCTGCCGGACGACGCGCGAGCGCGCCTCGTCGCCACCCTCGAGGAGCTGGAGGCGCGGCCGTGACACGCGACCTGATGCGCTCGGCGGAGACCAAGGAGCTCGTACGCTCCGCGTACGCCGCGGTCGACGGCTCCTCGGAGGGCGTCGACCGCAGGCTCTATGCCGCGGAGGAGCTCGCCCTCGTCCCGCGCATCGCAGTCGAGGGCGCGCTCGGCGTGGCCAACCACCTGCGCCGAGCCGCCATCGAGCCGGGAGAGACGGTGCTCGACCTGGGGTGCGGCGCCGGGATCGACTCGGTCCTCGCCGCGCGGCGCACGGGGCCCGCGGGGCGGGTGCTCGCGCTCGACTTCCTGCCGGAGATGCTCGAGCGCACGGCGAGCGCCGCCTCGGACGCCGGCCTCGACAACGTCGAGCCGCTGCACGGCGACATCGAGGCGATCCCGCTACCGGACGCGAGCGTCGACCACGTGATCTCGAACGGCGTGATCAACCTGGCGGCGCGCAAGGCGCGGGTCCTCGCCGAGTGCGCCCGCGTGCTTCGACCCGGGGGCAAGCTGACCGTCGGCGACCTCACGGTCGCCGGGGAGGAGCTGCCGCCTGAGGTCCTCACCCATCCGGCCACGTGGGCCGGTTGAGTGGCCGGCGCGCTGACGGAGCGTGACTTCGTCGCCAAGCTCGAGGGCGCCGGCTTCGTCGACGTCGAAGTCCTCGAGCGCTCCCCCATGGGAGTCGACGATTGCGCCCTCTACCCCCTCTTCACCCCCGAGCTGCTCGACCTCATGCGGCGGCTCATCCCGCCCGAGCGTCAGGGCGAGGTCGGAGTCGCGGTCGTCGTCCGCGCGCGGCTCCCTCCGTAAGGCCTCAGCGGATCTGGACGAGCTCCTCGAGCGACTTGCGCTTCGCTTGCGCGAGCCACTCCTCGAGCGAGCGGCCTTCCGGGTCGCGGGGATGCGCCGGATAGCCGAACGTGAGGATGATCACGGGGCGCTCCCCCTCCCGGACGCCCAGGAGCTCAGCCGTCGCGTCCGGGTCCGGCATCCCGTTGGGCGAGGAGCCGACGCCCTCGTTCCAGGCTGCCAGCATCATGTTTTGGGCCGCGCGGCCAGAGTCGAAGGCGAGCGGTCCCTTGCCGCTCGCGACGATCGCCACCGTGAAGCGGGCCCCGAGGACGTTCCCCGGCTCGAAGACGGTCTGGGCCACTCGCTCGCGGAGACCGTCGTCCTCGAGGACGAAGAACCGCCACGGCTGGCGGTTCGCCGCGCTTCCGGCCACGCGGCCGGCCTCGAGGATCCGCTGCCGGACGTCGTCCGGCACGGGTTCGTCCGAGTAGTCCCGCACCTCACGTTTGCTGGCGACTGCGAGGGAGGCGTCCATTAGGCGGGCTCGCCGTCCTCATCCAGGTCGGCGAACTCGTCGATCGAGACGGAGGTCTCCTCGTTCTCCTCCACGCCCCAAAGCTCCTCTTCGGGATCGAGCTCGGGGGCTTCCTCCACCATGGTCTCTATGTACCCGCTCCCACGGCTGTTTAGCCACTTCGTGCAGGGGTATCTTCGCGCTGTGAAGGTCCGGAAGCTGATTCAACGGCGGCTCCGCCACGAGAAAGAGGGAATGAACGTAAGCGGAGACGTCAACGCCGCGATCTCGGCCAACGTCAACGAGCCGGGGCCCTCGCGTACGCACGTCTCGACGCGACAGCGCGTCGTGCAGCGCTCGGGTCGCCGGCAGGCCGATGAGCGGAAATCCGGGCCGTAGGGGCATGCGGCCATTCCAAAGGGGGGATCATGAGTAAGGATCGTGAGAAGCACGAAGGCCTTTCACGGGAAGAGCTCGAGGCCGAGAGCGGTGAGGCGCTGCCCGACCGCGAGGCCATGTCGCTCATCAACGCGAATGTCGCCGCGCCGGTGAACGCCGCGGTGGCGGCGAACGTACTCTCGCCTGACTCCGTCGCCTACGCGAACGCCGAACAGGACGCCGATATCGAGCAGACTGCCGGCGACGATGGCAGTGGCGGCGGCCTGGCGGACGCAAACGTCGCGGCGCCGATCAACGCGGCTGCGGCGGCGAACGCCCTTTCGTCCGACTCGACGGCACTCGCGAACGCCGAGCAGGACGCGGACATTACGCAGGACGCCGGTGGCGAGGGCGAGGGCGGTCTCGTCAACGCCAACGTGGCCGCTCCCGTGAACGCCGCGATCGCGGCAAACGTCCTCTCGTCGGACTCCGACGCGATTGCGAACGCCGAGCAGGACGCCGACATCGACCAGGACGCGTAGCGTCCGCGCCGAGTCTGCGACGGGGCGGCCACACGCCGCCCCGTCGGTCTGCCTGCGCACGTCGCCGAGGAGGTCGCGCTGACCACCGCTCCCCAGCATCCGACCGTCGCCGTTCCTCGGCGCGCGGGCGAGACTCCGCCGCGAGTCGCCGAGGGCATCGACCTCGTCGGTCAGTACGAGGACTCCGGCTTCGAGGAGGCGCCGTACCTGGCCCGCCGCGCCGACGGGCAGATGATCCAGCTCACGGAGCTCCTCTACCTCGTCGCCGACGAGGCCGACGGGCGCCGCGAGCCCGCTGAGATCGCCGAACGCGTCGGACGCCGCTATGGGCGCGTGGTCAGCGCGGACAACGTCCGCTATCTCGTCGAGGAGAAGCTCCGGCCGCTCGGCATCCTCGCTGCGGCAGACGGCTCGAGCCCGAAGATCGAGCGGCTCGATCCGCTCCTCGGGCTCGCCTTCCGCGCCCGTCTTCTGCCCGAGCGGGCGGTCAACGCGCTCGGGCGAGCGTTCTCGCCGCTCTTCTTCCCGGCGGTCGTAGCGCTCGTGCTCGGCGGCCTCGCAGCCCTCGACGCCTGGCTCTTCTTCGTGCACGGGATCGCGCAGCCGACGCGCGAGCTCGTCTACCAGCCGCTGCTCCTCCTCATGGTCTGGGGCCTGCTCGCCGTCGGCGCGCTCTTCCACGAGATCGGGCACGCCGCGGCTGCTCGCTACGGCGGGGGTCGGCCCGGAGCGATCGGCGCGGGGCTCTATCTCATCTGGCCCGTCTTCTACACCGACGTGACCGACGCCTACCGGCTCTCGCGGAGAGGCAGGCTCCGGACCGACCTGGGCGGCGTCTACTTCAACGTGCTATTCGCGCTCGGCACGGCGGGCGCGTACTTCGCCACCGGGTTCGAGCCCCTGCTCGTCCTCGTCCTCCTCCAGCACGTGCAGACGCTGATCCAGTTCCTGCCCTTCCTGCGCCTGGACGGCTACTACATCGTCAGCGATCTGACCGGCGTGCCGGACATGTTCGCGCGCATCAAGCCGACGCTTCGCAGCCTGCTTCCGTGGCGGGCGCGGGACGAGCGGGTGGAGGAGCTCCGGCCGTGGGCTCGCCGGGCGGTCACCGGCTACGTCCTCACGCTCATCCCGCTGTTTCTCTTCGTCATCGGACTGCTCGTCGTGAACGCGCCGCGTGTCTTCGCCACCGCGTGGGACTCCTTCTTCGTGCACCTCGACGACGTCTCGCGTTCGCTCGACGACGGGCAGACCGCGAGCAGCCTGGCCGGCATGACACAGATGGCGGCGCTCCTCCTCCCCGCGCTCGGCATCGCAGCCACCGGGGGCCGGCTCGGGACGCGGCTCGCGTCAGGGCTGTGGCGCTGGTCGGAGGACAGCGTGGCGCGGCGTGCGCTCGTGCTCAGCGGCACCGCGGCAACCGTCGCGTTCCTCGCCTTCAGCTGGTGGCCGAACGGCCAGTACAAGCCGATCCAGCCCGGCGAGACGGGCACGATCCAGGGCGGCGTCGCTCAGCTCGCCTCGTACGAGACCGGCCGGGCGGCGCTCACCGCCGACAGGGAGGAGGAGCTCGGCGGCGCGACCTTCGTCTCCGACAGCGCACCCGGTGCGACCGGCGAGGCCGGGGAAGCCGGATCCGAGCCCGGCAACCTCGTCCTCGAGCAAACCGGGGACTCCAATCTCGCCCTGGCCCTCGCGCGGGAGGACGGCACCTCCGTCTTCGCGCTCGCCTTCACGGTCGCGAAGCTCTCGCACGGCGCACTCGATCAGTCGAACCAAGCCGTCGCCGTCGCGAGCTGCGAGCGCTGCCGCGCGATCGCGATCGCGATCCAGATCGTCCTCGTGCTCAACGACCCTGCCATCATCGCGCCCGAGAACAGCGCGGTCGCGATCAACTACGCCTGCACGCTCTGCGAGACGCTCGCGCTCGCGTACCAGATCATCTTCGGGATCGGGGAGCCGGTCACGTTCACCGAGGCTGGTCTCGCTCGGCTGGCGGAGATCAAGCGCGAGCTCGAGGCGCTCGGCGACTCGGGGCTCTCCCTGGAGGAGATCCAGGTGAGGGTCGAGGAGCTTGTG
>DASQWP010000046.1:0-9335 GCA_035640195.1 Gaiellaceae bacterium
TTCTTCAGCGTCGAGGTCGACGAGGAGAAGGACCATCGCACGGGGATCCTCGTCGAGTACGACACGACCCCGACGATCTTCACCCAGCCGTCCGACAAGCGGACGGAAGGCTACGTGACGGGACGGTTTGGATGAGAGTCACCTTCCAGGAGGAGCTCGATCAGCTCGAGGCGACGCTCCAAGCCGAGGGTGAGCTCGTCCTCCGCGCTCTCCGCGGCGCCCTGAATGCCCTGGTGCAGCAGGAGGGCGAGCTGGCCGACGAGGTGATCGCCTTCGACGACGAGATCGACCGCGAGTATCTCGCGATCGAGGACGGCATCCAGTCCTTTCTCGCGCGCCAGACGCCTGTCGCCGTCGACCTGCGGCTCGTCCTCGCCATCCTGCACATCAACCTGCACTTGGAGCGGATGGCCGACTACTGCGTGACAGTGGCCAAGCTGACGAAGCTCGTGGAGGGCGCCTCGCCCGATCCGACCTTACTCGAGGCGTTCGAGGAGATGGGCGCCCGCGCGGAGGAGATGATCCGCGTCGCGCTCGACTCGTTCGCCGCGCGCGACATGGAAGCCGCCGAGTCGCTGGTCGAGCTCGACGAGCTCATCGACCGCGGCAACCGCCGCGTCGTCCAGCATCTCCTCTCCCTCGGGAGCGAGCCGGAGCGGCACGAATGGGGGCTCCGGATGATCGTCGTCTCCCGCTGCCTGGAGCGCATCGGCGACCACGCCGTCGACATCGGCGAGCAGACCGCCTACCTCGTCAGCGGCGAGTTCCGAGAGTTCACGGACGCCTCGCACTAGCGCCCAGGCGCGACAGCGTCAGCAGCACCCCGTGCTCGCGTTCGCGAGCGGGACCGTCGTCACCTGCTCCGGCTTGCGCGCCTTCACGATCGCTCCGTGGATCCCGTCCGCGACTTCGTGGGTGAACTCGACGGAGACGTCCTCGAAGCCGGCCGCCTCGAGCCCCGCCTCGTACTCACCCTTGGAGAGCGCGCCCGCGATACAGCCGACGTAGCTGCCTCGCTCGGCCCGCTCCGCGGGCGCGAGGCGGTCCTCGGCGATGACGTCGCTGACGCCAACCCGTCCGCCCGGCTTGAGCACGCGCGCGATCTCGAGCAGCACGGCCGGCTTGTCCACGGAAAGATTGATGACGCAGTTGGAGATGACGACGTCTACCGATTCCGCCGGGAGCGGCACCGCCTCGATCACGCCCTTCAGGAAGTGAACGTTCGCGACTCCGGCCTCGCGGGCGTTCTGCTGAGCCAGCGCGAGCATCTCGTCGGTCATGTCGAGCCCGTAGGCCACGCCGGTCGGGCCGACTCGCCTGGCCGAAAGGATCACGTCGATCCCTCCCCCCGAGCCCAGGTCGAGCACGACCTCGCCCTCGTTCAGCTCGGCAAGCGCGGTCGGGTTGCCGCAACCGAGGCTCACCAGCGTGGCGGCATCGGGCAACTCGCCCCGCTCCTCGCTCGTGTAGAGGGCCTCGCCGAAGTCGGCGCTCGGGGCCTCGCCGGCGCAACAGGAGCCGCCGCCGCAGCTCGCGTTCGCGCCTTCGGCGACCGAGCGCGCGGCTTCCGCGTAGCGGAGGCGAACCTCGTCGCGAAGCGTGTCGGCAGTTTCGGTGCTCATCGGGCTACCTCCGGGAAGTGAACGAGGCCGGCGAGACGCGCCGAAGCCTCAGGGTCGAGAGAGAAGTACGCCCACTTGCCACGCTGCTCCCGCACGAGGAGCCCTGCGTCGGTGAGCTTCTTCAGATGATGGCTGACCGTCGCCTGCGCCAGGCCGAGGGCGGGGATGAACTCGCAGGCGCACACCGGCTCGTCGCTAGTCGCGAGCAGGTTCACGATCCTCACACGCGCGGGATCGGCGAGCGCCTTGAAGAGCATCGCCGTTCCCTCCGCCTCCTCCTCCGAGAGGGTGGGAGCGGCGAGCGGCTGACAGCAGGCGATCACGTCCAGTGCTTTCATATCGACGATCATCGTAGCGAAGAACGTCGATATATGCAAAGGCCCCGTTACCCGCGAGCCTCCGAGGCTGGCTTGACTAGGCCGCCGAGGGCGCGAGCTTCCGCGTCTGCAAGCTCCGGGCGACGAAGGCGAGCGCCGCGATCGCGGCCATCAGCAGGAAGACGACCAGGGTTCCCCCGGGGATCCGCGTCAACAACTGCGCCAGGGAGCCGATCAGAGCCGCCATGGGAAGAGTCAGAAGCCAGGCGACGACGATGTTTCCGGCGACTCGCCAACGCACGGCCGAAACCCCGCGGATCGCACCCGCGCCGAGCACAGAGCCCGAGATCGTATGCGTGGTCGAGACGGGAAAGCCGATCGTGCCCGTGAACCAGAGGATGGTGGCGGTGGCCGTCTCGGCCGCGAACCCCTGCGGCGGTTCCAGCTTGGCGACGCGCTGGCCCAGCGTGCGGATGATGCGCCAGCCGCCCGCGTAGGTGCCGAGCGCCATCGCGGTCGCGGCGCTCACGATCACCCAGAGCGGCACCTCGAACTCCTCGGCCGACAGGTGCCCGGTGGCGACGAGCGCAAGGGCGATGATCCCCATCGTCTTCTGCGCGTCGTTCGTCCCGTGGGTGAACGCGACGAAGCCGGCCGACACGACCTGGAGGCGGCGGAAGACGCGGTTTATCAGCCCCGGAGCCTGCCGCCGGATGATCCAGATGATCACGAACATGAGCCCGAGCGAGAAGACGACACCGAGAAAGGGCGCGGCGAGCGACGGGATCAGCACGTCCTCGACGACCCCCCGCCACTTGACGACGTCCGTGCCGCTCGCCGCCAGGGCGGAGCCGGCGATTCCGCCGATGAGGGCATGGCTCGAGCTCGTCGGGAGACCGAAGTACCACGTGATCAGGTCCCAGGTGATGGCGCCGACGAGTCCCGCGAGAACGACCTCGAGCGTGACCACGTTCGCCTCGACGATCCCTGTCGCCACCGTCGCGGCCACCTCCAGCGAGACGAATGCGCCCGCGAAGTTGAGCACGGCCGCGTAGAGGACGGCAATCCGCGGCGACAGCGCCCGCGTCGAGACGCTGGTCGCGATGGCGTTCGCCGTGTCGTGGAAACCGTTCGTGAAGTCGAAGAAGAGCGCGACGGCGACGACGGCGACGAGCGTGAGGTCCACGAAGGCGAGTTCTCGCTAGGCGTTCTTGACGACGATGTTGCCGATGACGTTCGCGACCGTTTCCGAGGCGTCGAGGGCCTCTTCGAGCGCCTCGAAGATGTCCTTCCAGCGGATGACGAGGAGCGGGTCGATGCGCGGGTCGCGGAAGAGCTGTCCGATGGCGTCGTGGAGGATGCGATCGCCCTCGTCCTCGTGATCCTTGAGCGCGATCAGCTCGGCTTGGACTCCGGCCGGGCTCTTCAGGCCCGCCACCGCCGTCGCCAGGTGCTCGACCGCCTCCACGAGGATGCGGCACTGCTCGAGCGCATGCTTCGTGGGCGACTCGACCCCGTAGAGATCGAGCAGGTCGCACGCCTCGTCGATGTGGTCGACCACGTCGTCGAGCGACGTGGCGAGCGCGAAGATGTCCTCGCGGTCGAACGGGGTCACGTACTGGGTGTTGAGGAGCTGGATGAGGTCGTGGGTGATCTGGTCGCCCTCGTGCTCGATCGCCTTGATGTCAGCCTGGCTCACGGACGAGTTCGGATACTCGCGGAAGCGCACCTCGGCCTTGCGGGCCGCCTCGAGCGCGTTCGCCCCGGCCTTCGTGAAGAGGTCGTAGAACTCCGTCGTGCGTGGGACGAGCGAAAGCCTCATGGCCGCGCGGCATGCTACAACCGACGCCGGTGGGCCGTTCGCTCCTAGTCATCGCCGTCGGCCTGGCCATGCTCGCGGGGGCGGGCGCGGCCCGCGCCGACACGGGCATCCTGGCGATCGGCGACTTCGGAGTCGGCGGCGAGACGCAGCTGCGCAGAGGCGCCGCGATGGAGCGTTTCGCCGCCACCCGTCCGGTCGACGCGCTCGCCACGCTCGGGGACAACGACTACACGGAGAGCCCACGCGCGTTTCGCCGGAACTGGAGCCGGAGCTTCGGCTGGGTTGCGAAGTCGGGGCGAGAGGTCGCGGGCACGCTCGGCAACCACGACGTCCGCGTGCGACGCGGCCGCTATCAGTTCGATCTCCTGGGCATGCCCAAGCGGTACTACAAGCGGCGCATCGGCGACATCGACCTCTTCGTCCTCGACTCCACGCGCATCGGGGGTCGGCAGACACGCTGGCTGAACCGGCGACTCGCCGCCGCCGCGGCGCCCTGGAAGGTGGTTCTCCTCCACCATCCCGCGTACACCTGCGGCGCCTACCGCAGCCATTCCGAGGTCGTCCGCCGCTGGGTGCCGCTCTTCGGCCGCCACCGGGTCGACCTCGTCCTCTCGGGCCACGACCACAACTACCAGCGCTTCGCGCCCCGGCGAGGCGTGACGTACGTCGTGCACGGCGGCGGCGGAGCACGCCTGTACGGGCTCGAGAGGTGTCCGCGTTCCTATCCGCGGCGGGTAGTGGGACGCAAGGTGCACGGGTGGGTCTATCTCCGTTCGCGCCCCGGCGAGCTCCGGGTACGGGCAATCGGGCCTCGGGGCGGCCGCCGCGACGCCTTCTCCATATACCCCTAGGTGGTATGATCGCGACGTGACGGCGGCCCACGTCGAGCTCGAGCTGGAGGGAATGACCTGCGCCTCCTGCGTCGCCCGCATCGAGAACAAGCTGAACGGTCTCGAGGGGGTCGACGCGAGCGTCAACCTCGCGTCCGAGACGGCGGCCGTCGACTTCGACGAGCGCGTGACGATCGCAGACCTCCTTCTGGCGGTGGAGGAGGCCGGGTACGGCGCCTCTCTCCCGCGTGCCGCCCGCGTGCGCCGAGGAGGCCGGATCGGCGCACGCCTCCTGCTGGCCGCGGTCCTCACTGTTCCGGTCGCGCTCCTGGCGATGGTCCCCCCGCTCCAGATGGACGGCTGGGAGTGGATTGCGCTCGCGCTCTCCGCGCCCGTCGTCCTGGTGGCGGGCTGGCCCTTTCACCGGACGGCCGCGAAGAACCTGCGCCACCGGAGCGCGACGATGGACACGCTCGTCTCGCTCGGAACGCTCGCCGCCTGGATCTGGTCCGTCGTCGCCGTGGCGGCCGTGGAAGGCGCCGAGCTCTACTTCGAGGTGGCGGCCGTCGTCACGACCCTCGTCCTGCTCGGCCGCTTCCTCGAGACGCGTGCGCGGAGCCGCTCGGGAGCGGCTCTGAGGGCGCTCCTCGAGCTGGGCGCGAAGGAGGCGCACGTCCTGCGGGACGGCGTCGAGGTCGCCGTTTCCGTGGAGGACGTTCGGGTCGGCGACCTATTCGTCGTGCGTCCTGGAGAGAAGCTCGCCGCCGACGGCGTCGTCGTCGAGGGCGACTCGGCGGTCGACCAGTCGATGCTGACGGGCGAGCCCGTGCCGGTCGACGTCGGCCCCGGCGACGCGGTCGCGGGCGCCACGATCAACGCGTCGGGCCGTCTCGTCGTGCGCGCGACGAGGGTCGGCTCCGAGACGGCGCTCGCTCAGATCGTGCGTCTCGTGGCCGAGGCGCAGGCCGGCAAGGCGCCCGTCCAGCGGCTCGCCGACCGGATCTCGGCCGTCTTCGTTCCCGTCGTGATCGGCATCTCCCTCGCGACCCTGACGGGCTGGCTCCTCCTCGACGGCGACGTCTCCTCCGCCTTCACGGCGGCCGTCTCCGTTCTCATCATCGCCTGCCCGTGCGCGCTCGGGCTCGCCACGCCGACAGCGCTCATGGTCGGAACGGGTCGCGGCGCCCAGCTCGGCGTTCTCATCCGCGGCCCGGAGGTGCTCGAGGGCACGCGACGCGTGACCACCATCGTCCTGGACAAGACGGGCACGGTCACCGAGGGGCGCATGCGCCTCGTCGACATCGCGCCCACGAACGGCGCGACCCGCGACGAGGTGCTCCGCCTCGCCGGCGCGCTCGAGAACGCCAGCGAGCACCCAATCGGGCGAGCGGTGGCCGCCTCGGCGCGGACCGAGCTCGGAGCCCTCCCCGCGGTGGACGCGTTTCGCAGCCGGCCGGGCGTCGGCGTCGCCGGCCGGGTGGAAGGCCACGAGGTCGAGGTCGGCCGCGGCGAAGGCGGTATCGAGGTGCGCTGGGACGGAGATCTCAGGGCCACGCTCGCCGTCGAGGACACCGCCAAGCCGACGAGCGCCCAGGCGGTTGCCGAGCTCCGGCGGCTCGGCCTCACGCCGGTCCTGCTCACCGGGGACGCCGAAGAGCCCGCCCGCCGGGTCGCGGCGGAGGTCGGGATCGAGCGCGTCGTCGCCGAGGTCTACCCGGCGGACAAGGCTGCCGAGGTGCGCCGCCTCCAGGAAGCCGGGGAGGTCGTAGCCGCCGTCGGCGACGGGATCAACGACGCCCCGGCGCTCGCCCAGGCGGATCTCGGCATCGCCATCGGCACCGGGACGGACGTCGCCATCGAGGCGAGCGACCTCACGCTCGTGTCCGGCGACTTGCGCGCGGTCGCAGACGCGATCCGTCTCTCGCGCCGCGTACTCGCCACGATCAAGGGCAACCTCTTCTGGGCCTTCGCCTACAACGTGGCCGCAATCCCGCTCGCGGTCGCCGGGCTCCTCAACCCGATCGTCGCCGCCGCGGCGATGGCGTTCTCGAGCTTCTTCGTCGTCACGAACTCGCTGCGCCTGCGGCGGTTCTCGAGCCCCCGGGAGGTCTCCACGTGATCCACGGCTACGTGCAGGACAAGGAGGCGCTCGTCAAGCGGCTGCACCGGATCGAGGGCCAGGTGCGCGGGATCGAGCGGATGGTCGAGGACGAGCGCTACTGCATCGACGTCCTCACGCAAATCGGGGCGGTGACGACCGCGCTCGAGAGCGTCGCCTTCAAGATCCTCGACGACCACGTGAGCCACTGCGTCTCCGGCGCGCTCGCCTCGGGCGATGCGGACGTCGCGGCCGAGAAGAGCAAGGAGCTGCTCGAGGCCGTACAGCGCTTCGCGCGCACGCGGTAGGTGCCGAGATACCTGACCGCGGCCGCGGCCGCCCTCGGCCTCTGGGTGGCAGTCGGCTCGAGCGAGCTCGCAACCGGGATCCTGCCCGCGGCCGTCGTGCTCGTCCTCGCCGTGGCCGACTACCGGGTGTGGACGGCCCGCGGGCGCCCATGGCACGACTGGACGGTGATCCTGCTCCTCCTCCCCGCCATCCTCGCGGCCGTCTGGATCGCCGTCGGCGGCCTCGTCGTCGGCGTGGACCGCTCGGACGAGGCTCGGCTGCTCCTCGAAGTCGGCCCTGGCGTCGCGCTGACGGGCCTTCTCTGCACCCTGATCTCCTACCACGGGCGCCACCACCCGCACGAGTAAGGGAGGTCAGCCCAGCCCGAGCGGGACCAACCAGAGCGCGGCCACGAGAATCGCGAGCGCGATCAGACCTGCGAAGACCCACGAGCTTCGCCGCTCCCAGCGCCTCTGCGCCCGCCCGCTCACATGGGTGTCCTACCCGCAGGCCGCGGTTTCACTCGAAGCGGCACGGGAACAACCCGGGCGTGATCGCCCTTTTGATCGCAATCGTCGTCGTCGCCGTCCTCATGGGCCTCGCCTTCGCGATCGGGGGCGTCGTCCTCCCGATCCTGCTCGTGCTCGCCGGGCTCGTCGTCGTCGGCTGGATCCTGCTCGCCGGCGTCGCGCGGCGGACGCCGAGCGAGGTCGCGGAGCGCGCCCACGAGCAGGAGTTCCTCGGGCCCGGCGGCCCCGACGACCCGCGACGCTAGCTGCCGACCGCAGGAGCGGGGCGGCGCCGCTCCTCGTGCCCCTCGACGTGCGCGTCCGGCAGCCAGGCGAGCCACGAGGGCAGGTACCAGTTCCAGCGCCCGAGGAGCGTCATCGTCGCCGGCAGGAGCACCGAGCGCACGATCGTTGCGTCGATGAAGAGCGCGACAGCCACACCGAAGCCCATCTGCTGGAACATGATCAGCTCGCCCATCGCAAAGCCCCAGAAGACGGCGATGATGATGAGCGCGGCGCCGGTGATCAGCCGACCCGTGGACACGATCCCGAACTGAACCGCGCGCAGGTTGTCGCCGGTCAGGGCGTACGTCTCGCGGATGCGGCTGAGCAGGAACACCTGGTAGTCCATCGAGAGCCCGAAGAGAACGGAGAAGAGGAAGAGCGGCACCCACGCCTCCACCGCCTCGGCCTGCTGGAAGCCGAAGAGCTCGTTCCCGATTCCCTCCTGGAAGACGAGGACGAGCAGGCCGTACGCCGCTCCCACGGACAGCAGGTTCAGGACGATCGCCTTCGCCGACACGACGACGGAGCGGAAGGCCACGGTGAGCAGGACGAAGGAGAGGCCGAGGACGAAGAGGAAGACCCACGGGAGCCAGGCGTCGACCGTGTCGTGGTACTCGAGCTCGACGGCTGTATCTCCTCCTACGAGGGCCTCCACGTCGACTCCCGCGAACGCCTGCGGGACGATCTCCTCGCGCAGCTCTCGCACCGCTCCGATCGCCTCCTCGCCGATGGCGTCGCCCGCGACCGGGAAGGTGACGCGCGCAACCATGCCGGACTCGCTCTCCTCCACGGTCGGCTCGTCGAAGCGCGGATGTCGCTCGACCGCGGACGTGAAGCGCTCGATCGCGGCCTGCGTCTCGGGCACGCCGAGCTCGCCCACGACGGCGACCTCGACCGGATCGGTCGTCTGGCCCGGAAACTCATCGTTGAGCAGGATGAACCCCTGCTTCGACTCGAAGCGATCCGGCAGCGTCGCGATGCCCGAGGAGCCGGTCTCGAGCCCGAGCACGGGTACGGCCGCGGCGAGTAGGAGGGCCGCGGCGGCGACGAGGCTGACGACCGGCCGGCCCATCACCCCGCGCGCGATCGCGCCCCAGAAGCGGCCCTCGGTCGCCGAGCGTTCGGCCACCCGGCCGAAGAAGGGCAGGCGCCCGGCGTTCACGCGGTCTCCGAGGAGGCTGAGCACGGCAGGAAGCAGCGTCAGAGCCGCGACCATCGAGACGATCGCGACGAGGATCGCACCCGCCGCGAGGCTGCGGAAGATCGAGCTCGGCACGAGCACGAGGCCGAACATTGCGAGCACGAATGCGAGGCCGCTGAAGAGGACGGCCCTGCTCGCGGTCGCCCCGGCGACTGCGATCGCGTCGAGCTTCTCGCGGCCCTCGGCGCGCTCCTCCCGGTAGCGGGAGAGGATGAAGAGGGTGTAGTCGATTCCGAGCGCGAGGCCCATGCCGGTCAGCATGTTCACGACGAAGAGGGAGAGCTCGAACGCCTGCCCGAGGAGCGCCGTGAGGGCCAGCGCGACGACGATCGCGACGATCGCCATGATGAGGGGCATGAGGCC
>DASQWP010000047.1:0-5858 GCA_035640195.1 Gaiellaceae bacterium
GCTCGACCGGGAGCTGAGCCTCTCCGGCTGGTCGTCGGTCCTCCGGCTGCTCGGCGTAGCGATGCCGCTCGCCATCGTGGGCGTCGCCGCCTTCGGCGCGCTCGCGATGGGGCTCTCGCTCGGTGCGGCGATCGTCCTGGCTGCGGCGCTCGCGCCCACGGACCCGGTGCTCGCGGGGGACATCGGCGTCGGCCCGCCCGGCGAGGAGGAGGAACGTGACCCGAACTTCTCCATCACGGCCGAAGCCGGGCTCAACGACGGCCTCGCCTTCCCCTTCGTCCTACTTGGGCTCCTCGTCGCAGGCTCGACGGATGCGGACGGGATCCTCGAGTGGGCTCTCGCCGACGTCCTCTGGGCGATCGCCGGCGGCGTGGTGATCGGGGCCGCGCTGGGGTACGGCTTCGGGGCGCTGGCGGTCCGCCTTCGCGACCGCCGCCTGCTCGCGAGCGAGTACGACGCCTGGCTCGCGATCCTGGCGGTCCTGGTCATCTACGGCCTCACCGAGGTGGCGAACGCGTACGGCTTCCTCGCCGCCTTCGCCGGCGGCCTCGCCTTCCGCCGCTACGAGCGCGACCACGAGCTCAACATCCGCGTACACGAGGGCGCCGAGGTGACGGAGAAGTTCGCGGAGCTGGCGATCATCCTGCTGCTGGGCAGCATGGTGACGCTCTCGGGGCTCGGCCAGCCCGGGTGGTCCGGATGGCTGCTCGTGCCGTTGCTCCTGCTGGTCGTGCGACCCCTTTGCGTCCTGCTCTCGCTCGCCCGCTCCGGGCTGCCGCGCGGCCAGCGGCTGTTCCTCGCCTGGTTCGGCGTCCGCGGGATCGCCTCCCTCTACTACGCCGCGGCCGCTGTCTCGATCGGCGGCCTGAGCGCGGCGGACCAGGTCGACGTGGTCTGGACGATCGCAGCATGCGTCCTTTGCTCCATCGTCGTGCACGGGGTGACGGGCGCGCCCTTCTCCCAGCGGCTCGTCGGCCGGCCGGAGACGCCGCCGGGGGCTCGCTAGCTCAGTCCCAGCTTCAGTCCTCTTCCTGGGCGAGCGCGGTCAGCTCGTTGCGCGCCCGCCAGAGCTCCGGATACCGGCTCTTGTGGATGAGGTTGCCGAGCACCTCGACCGGCGTCCCCTGCGTCCCGACCACCTCGCCGCCGATGATGCGCTCGACGAGCTTGAAGTGATGGACACGCCAGAGCGTGACGCGCTCGTCCCATTCCACGAGGAGCTCGGCGAGCTGGTAGAGCTGCTCGAACTCGCGACCGCGCCGGTAGAGCTCGACGACCGTGAGGCCTTCCTCCCGCAGCAGCTCGTGGAACGCGTCCCCGAGCGGCGGAGAGACCCGACGCACCCCGTTGTGGCCGGGAGAGTCGAAGCCGCTCCCGTGCCCGAGCACACGGCGGACCTCCTGGTACTCCCAGGGCGACATGTGCTCGAGCATGTGCAGCTGCCCGGTGATGAGCTTCACGCAGTCCGCCGCCCGCCGGAGCAACCGGATCGCCGCGTCGAGCTCGCGGCGGCGCATGTGCTCCGTGGCGGTCTCCACCTCGAAGCAGGCGAGCTTGAGCCAGAGCTCCTGCGACTGGTGGGTCGTCTGGAAGAGGAGCTCGTCCCGGTGCGCCATCTCCTCCGGGGTCTTCTGGAGCGAGAGGAGCGCGTCCGTTCGGAGGTAGCGCTCGTAGTCGCTCTCGCCCTCGCCGGGGAGGATCGGCGCGTACTCGTCCTCTGTCAGCTGCTCGTGCACCTCGCGTGGGAGGATACTGGCCGTGGACGAGCGGGAGCTGGGACGCACCGGGATCGAGGTCTCGCGCATCGCCCTGGGCTGCGGCAACTTCGGCGGCGTCGGCTCCGCGCCCGCCTTCTTCGGGATGGGTGAGAGCGAGGAGGAGGCGCTCGCCCTCATGGACGCTGCGTGGGGCCTGGGCGTGACGCTCTTCGACACCGCCGACGCGTACGGGGGCGGGAGGAGCGAGCGGGCCGTGGGACGCTGGCTGGCCGACCGTCCCGAGCGCCCGCGGGTGGCGACGAAGGTCTTCCACTCCGTCGACGGCGATCCGAACGACCACGGCCTCGCGCGGGAGCGGATCCTGCGCCAGATCGAGGGGAGCCTGGAGCGGCTCGGTCTCGAGCGCGTCGACCTCTACCTCATTCACGAGCCCGATCCCGAGACGCCCATCGCAGAGACGCTCAGCGCGTTCGACGACCTGCTCCGGGCCGGCAAGGTCGGCGCCGTGGGAGCGAGCAACATCGGGGCCGGCGAGCTCTGGGAAGCGCTCCAGGTCAGCGAGGAGCGCGGTCTCGCCCGCTTCGAGTGGGTGCAGAACTCCTACAACCTCCTCGAGCGGAAGGACGAGGAGGAGCTCTTGCCGCTCTGCGCCGAGCACGGGCTCGGCTACACCCCCTTCAGCCCGCTCGCCGGCGGCTGGCTGACGGGGAAGTACCGACGCCGCGAGAGCTACCCGGAGGGGTCGCGCATGACGCTCAGGCCGGGGCCGTACGCGGCCTTCGAGGACGAGCGCACGTTCGAGGGGCTCGAGGCCCTGGACGCCGCCGCGCGAGAGCGCGGAGTCGACATGGCCACGCTCGCGCTCGCCTGGGTGCTGAGCCATCCCCTGGTGACGGCCGCCGTCGTCGGCCCGCGGCGTCCGGAGCACCTCGAGCCGGCCCGCGCCGCACTCGAGCTGGAGCTCTCGGACGCGGACCGCGAGGAGCTGGGAGCGCTCTTCGCCTGATGGGCGTCCTCGTCCTCAGCGAAGCGGACGTGCGGAGGCTCCTTCCGATGGAGGAGTGCATCGACCTGATGGCGGAGGCGCTCGCAGCCCTCGAGCGGGGCGAGATGAGCATGCCGCTCCGGAGCGTCTTCCGCCCGCCCGAAGCCGGCAGCCTCATGGGCCTCATGCCGGCGCACCGGATCGACGCCGCCTACGGCCTGAAGGCGATCTGCGTCTTCCCGGAGAACCCGCAGCGTGGCCTCGACGCACACCAGGGCGCGGTGCTCCTCTTCGACGGCGAGACGGGTGAGCTGCGCGCCGCGATGAACGCCTCGGCGATCACCGAGATCCGCACCGCCGCCGTCTCCGGCGTCGCCACGCGCCTCCTCGCCCGCGAGGACGCGCGCGGGCTGGCGATCCTCGGCGCGGGCGTGCAGGCCCGCGCACACGCCGGCGCCATGGCCGCCGTCCGAGACTTCGATAGCGTCCGCGTCTGGAGCCGGACCCGCGAGCACACACAGGCGCTCGCGAGCGAGATCGACGGCGAGGCGGTCTCGACCGCCGAGGAGGCGCTCGCCGGCGCGGACGTCGTCTGCACCACCACGACGGCGCGCGAGCCGATCGTCCGGCGGGAATGGCTCGCTCCGGGCGCACACGTGAACGCGGTCGGCTCGAGCATCCCGACGACGCGCGAGCTCGACACGGCCACGATGGCGGCCGCGGCGCTCTTCGTCGACCGGCGCGAGTCCACGCTGAACGAGTCCGGCGACTACCTCTTGGCGGCGGCCGAGGGCGCGATCGGGCCGGAGCACATCCGCGCCGAGCTCGGCGAGCTCCTCACCGGGAAGGCGGAGGGCCGCACGTCGGGCGGCGAGCTGACCGTCTTCAAGTCGCTCGGCCTCGCTGTCGAGGACCTCGCCGCCGCCGAGCACCTCTACGGGCGCGCCCGCGAGGAGGGCGCCGGCACGGAGGTCGAGCTGTGATCCCGCTCGGGGACATCCGGCGCGCCCGCGAAGTGATCGCCGGCACCGCCGTGCGCACTCCGCTCGTTCGCCTCCCCGTGGACGAGGCGCCGGCCGAGATCTACCTCAAGCTCGAGAATCTGCAGCCGATCGGCTCGTTCAAGATTCGCGGCGCGTACAACGCGATGGCGGAGGCGCCGCGGGAGGCGCTCGCCGCGGGAGTCCTGACGACGAGCGCCGGCAACATGGCCCAGGGCGTCGGCTGGGCGGCGCGCGAGCTCGGGATCCCGTTCACCGTGATCGTCCCCGACCACGCGCCGGAGACGAAGCTCGGCGCCATCGAGCGCCTCGGCGGCACCTACGTGAAGGTGCCTTTCGATCGCTGGTGGCAGGCGCTCGAGGAACGCAGCTACCCCGGCGTCGAGGGCCTCTTCGTCCATCCCGTCGAGGACGAGCCCGTCATGGCGGGCAACGGCACGATCGGGCTCGAGATCCTCGAGGACCTGCCCGAGCCCGACACGATCGTCGTCCCCTGGGGCGGCGGCGGCCTCCTCGTCGGGATCGCGAGCGCGGTCAAGGCGCTTCGGCCCGAGACCGAGGTGCTGGCCGTCGAACTCGAGACGGCCGCGCCCCTCACCGCATCGCTGGCCGCGGGTGAGCCGCGCGACATCGACTATCGCGCGTCGTTCGTCGACGGCGCCGGAGCGCGGGCTCTCCTGCCCAAGATGTGGGAGCTCGGGCGGCCGCTCGTGGACGGCTCCCGCGTCGTCTCGCTCGACGAGACCGCCGCGGCCGTGCGCCTGCTCGCCGAACGGGTGCGGATCGTCGCAGAAGGCGCGGGTGCGCTCGCCGTCGCCGCCGCTCTCTCGGGCCGCGCCGGCGGCGGCAGGATCGTCTGCATCGTCTCAGGGGGCAACATCGACGCCTCTGTCCTGGCCACGATCCTCGCCGGGAAGACGCCCTAGCCCGTTTGGCTAGCCTTCCGGCTTGGCTTCCGACGAGTGCGTGCTCGAGGTCGCGGGCCGCAACATCACGGTGACGAGCCCGCGCAAGGTCTTCTTCGCGGAGCGCGGGGAGACGAAGCTCGACCTGGTGCGGTACTACCTGGCCGTTGCGGAGCCGCTTCTCCTCACGGCGCGAGGGCGGCCCACGCTCATGCAGCGGTTCCCCGGCGGCGCTCAGGGCAACTCGTTCTTCCAGAAGCGAGTTCCCGAGAGCGCGCCTGAGTGGCTGCAGACGACGATCGTCAGCACGCCGAACGGGACGACCTCCCGCGCGCTCGTCCTCGCGGACATGGCGCACGTCGTCTGGGCCGTGAACCTGGCCTGTCTCGGCTTCCACCTGTGGCCGTACCTCCATGACCGCCAGGACGTGGCGGACGAGCTGCGCCTCGACCTCGACCCGCAGCCCGGAGTCACCTTCGACGACGTGCGCGCCGCGGCGGCCGAGGTGCGCGGCCTGCTCGACGAGCTCGGGATCGTCGGGTACCCGAAGACCACCGGCAACCGCGGCCTGCACGTCTACGTCCGGCTGGAGCCGCGCTGGGACTCGTACCAGGTGCGGGCCGCGGCAGTCGCCGCAGCACGCGAGCTCGAGCGCCGCCGGCCCGACCTGGTCACGTCCGCGTGGTGGAAGGAGGAGCGCGGCCGGCGCATCTTCGTCGACTACAACCAGAACGCCCCGCACAAGACCGTCTTCGGCGCCTGGTCGGTGCGGGCGCGTCCCGGCGCCCAGGTGTCGGCGCCGCTCACGTGGGACGAGATCGACACGGTGGACCCCGACACGCTGACCATGGCGAGCCTGCCCGAACGCCTCGCAGCGCGGGGTGACCCCTGGGCGGACATGACCGAGCGGCCGCAGTCGCTCGAGCCACTGCTCACCCTGCAGGAGGGCGACCGGGCCGCGGGTCTCAAGGACGCTCCGTGGCCGCCCGTCTACCCGAAACAGCCGGGCGAGCCGCCACGCGTGGCGCCGAGCCGGGCACGCAAGGGGGCCGGGTAGGCCGACAGGGAGTATGCTCGCCTCGGCATGAACGAGACGAAGATCACCCTGCCCGAGAGCGCGATTCCCGAGCGCTGGTACAACGTCCAGGCCGACATGCCGAACCGGCCTCAGCCGGTGCTGCATCCCGGCACCGGCGAGCCCGTCGGCCCCGACGACCTCGCTCCGCTCTTCCCGATGGACCTCATCCTC
>DASQWP010000048.1:0-12780 GCA_035640195.1 Gaiellaceae bacterium
CGACGACGACGATCGTCGTCGAGTCCCAATCGAACGTCGCGTCCGACTCAGGCTCGTCCGTGGGGATGGCGTAGGCGGCGACGTCGAGCCGCTCAACCGCGACGTCGACCCGCTCGCGTGCGACCGCCGTCATCTATCGCCCCGGCAGAAACTCCTGGAGCTTGCCGCGGAGCGACTTCTCCATCACGTCCACGCGCTCGGGGTCGCCCTTCACCATCGCCTCGGCCATCTTCTTCATCTGCTCGACGCGGATGTGCGGCGGGAGCGGCGGGATCTCCGGGTCGACCACGGCCTCGAGCACGGTCGGGCGGTCGGAGGAGAGCGCCTCCTCCCACGCGCCGGCGACGTCGTCGGGACGGTCGACCCTGAGCCCGTGCAAGCCGACGAGCTCGGCGTACCGGGCGGCCGGGAAGTCGGGGATGACCTGCGACGCCGGGTACTTGGGATCGCCGGCGAGCACGCGCTGCTCCCACGTCACCTGGTTGAGGTCGCCGTTGTTGAAGATGCAGAAGACGAGTCGTGGATCGCTCCAGCGCTCCCAGTACTTGGCCACGGTGAGCATCTCGTTCATCCCGTTCATCTGGAAGGCGCCGTCGCCCACGAAGGCGATGACGGGGCGCTCGGGGAAGGCGAACTTGGCCGCGATCGCGTAGGGGACGCCCGGCCCCATCGTGGCGAGCGTGCCCGAGAGCGAGGCGAGCATGCCCTCGCGCAGCCTGAGCTGGCGCGCCCACCAGTTCGTGGACGAGCCCGAGTCGGCGGTGAGGATGCAGCCGTCCGGCAGGCGCTTCGACAGCTCGTGGACGACGCGCTGCGGATTGATCGGGTCGCCTTCGAGCATGGCCCGCTCTTCCATCAGTCGCCACCACTCGGCGACGCCCTCCTCGATCTTCCGGCGCCACGAGCGATCCTCCTTGCGCTCGAGCAGCGGGATGAGGGCGCGCAGGGTCTCCTTCGCGTCCCCGACCAGGGGAACCTCCATCGGATAGCGGATGCCGAGCATGCGCCCGTCGACGTCGATCTGGACGCCGCGCGCCTGCCCCTCCTTGGGCAGCCACTCCGAGTACGGGAAGCTGGAGCCGACCATCAGGAGCGTGTCGCAGTCCTCCATCAGCTCGTAGCTCGGCCGGGAGCCGAGGAGGCCGATCGGGCCGGTGACGAAGGGAAGGTCGTCCGGGAGCGCGGCGCGGCCGAGGAGCGCCTTGGCGACTCCGGCGCCGAGGAGCTCGGCCGTCTCGACGACCTCGGCGGCGGCGCCCTGGGCGCCCTGGCCGATCAGCATGGCGACCTTCTCGCCCTCGTTGAGTACGGTGGCCGCCCGCTCGAGGTCCGCCGGATGCGGAAGGACGCGCGGCCGCGTGTAGCCGACGCTCGAGTAGATGGCGCCGTGCTTGCGAGGCGGAGACGGAACCGCCTCCTCCTCCTGCACGTCGCCCGGGAAGACGATCGTCGTCACGGTCCGCTGGTCGAGCGCGATCCTGATGGCCCGATCGACGAGGTGCCGCGCCTGCGCCGGCTCCATGCAGACCTGGACGTATTCCGACACGTCCTTGAAGAGCGTGGTCAGGTCGACCTCCTGCTGGTAATGGCCGCCGAGGGACATGCGCTTCTGCTGGCCGACGACGGCCACGACCGGCTGGTGATCGAGCTTGGCGTCGTAGAGCCCGTTCAGCAGGTGGATGGCCCCCGGGCCGGAGGTCGCCAGACAGACCCCGACCTCGCCGGTGAACTTCGCGTGGCCGCAGGCCATGAAGGCGGACATCTCCTCATGCCGCACCTGGATGAACTCCGGGTCGCCCTCCGCACGGTCGAGCGCTCCGAGGAAGCCGTTGATCCCGTCGCCCGGGTAGCCGTAGAGACGATGGACGCCCCAGTCGGTCAGGCGCTTCAGGACGTAGTCGGCGACGAGCTGGGCCATCGGGGAGCTCCTTTCATCGCTCAGCGATACTCGTGTAACCGCCGTGCGAGCGGTGTAAACGCACCCTCAGTCACGCCTCGTCAGCGCGAGCCCGGCGACGAGCGCGCCCGTTGCGGCGGCCGCCGCGAGCCACTCCCGATTCCGCGTGAGGGTGAGCTGGACGCTGCTCGCCTTCGCCTGGTCGTCGAAGGGCCCGTGCGCTCCGTAGTCTCCCTCGACGGGCTCGAAGAGGTTGTCCGGACGCCCCGGCTCGACGGGCTCGTCTCGCTGCTGGCTCTCGAAGCCCGTCCTCGCCAGGTAGCGGTCGGCGAGGCCCGGGGCGAGCTTGCTCCCGACCACGGTCTTCACCGACGGCCAGCCCACGTTCAGCTCGCGGCGGGGATGGTGCGCCGCCCACACGATCGCCTCGGCCGCCACCTCCGGCTGGAAGATCGGAGGCACCGGCTGCGGCTTCTTCTCGAGCTTCGTCCGCGCCCACGAGAACTGGGGCGTGTTGAGCGCCGGCAGCTGCACCATCGTCACGCGTACCTTCGATCCCTCGTGGATCAGCTCGGTCCGCAGCGACTCGAGGAAGCCCTGAAGCGCGTGCTTGGCGCCGCAGTACGCGGCCTGAAGCGGGATCCCGCGGTAGGCAAGCGCCGAGCCGACCTGGACGATCGTGCCGCGGTCGCGAGGGAGCATCCGACGCAGGGCCGCCATAGTCCCCCAGACGGAGCCGAGGTAGGTCACCTCCGTGGCGCGGCGGAACTCCTCCGGCGTCGTCTCCGTCACCGGCGCGTAGACCGTCGCCATCGCGTTGTTCACCCAGATGTCGATCGGGCCGAGCTCCTCCTCGACGCGGGCCGCGGCCCGCTCGACGGCTTCGGGATCGGCCACGTCGGCGGTGATCGCCAAAGCCTTCCCGCCCATCTCCTCGACCTCCCGAGCGGCGTCGTCCAGCCGCCCCGGCTCACGCGCGAGGAGGGCAACGTGCGCGCCGTCACGTGCGAAACGCCTCACCGTCGCCCGGCCGACGCCCGCCGAGGCGCCGGCGACCACGACGATCTGGGGCTGCCCAGGAGCGCGGCGGCCGGGGTCGGGGCCGGAGGGCTCAGCCATGGTGAGGCGATCGTGTCCGGGCTCGGAGGGCGCCAAACACGAACTGGGCGAGAGGCTGCTCGACCGAAGCCGTTCAGCGCACTACGATTGCGCGGATGACCAGGATCGAGCACGAGGCTTCCCTCGTCGAGTACCAGCACGCGGCCGAGTTCCGGGCGGCGCTCCGCCGCTTCCTGCGGGTGAGCGAAGACGCGTCTCGCAAGCACGGGCTCACGCCGCGACGCCATCTGCTCCTCCTCATGATCAAGGGCGCGCCCGACGGGACGTCGACGTCGACTGTGAGCGACCTCTGCGAGCGCCTCCAGCTCGCGCAGAGCACCGTGACCGAGCTCGTCCAGCGAGCCGAGGGCGCGGGCCTCGTCCGCCGCGAGCAGTCCGGCGTGGACGGGCGGGTCGTCAACCTGCTCCTGACGGCCGAGGGCGAGCGGCGCCTGGCCGCCCTGAACCTCGACCTGCGACGCGAGCGGGAGCTGCTGGCCCGCGTCCTCGGCGAGCTCGAGCTCTCCTTTCCCGACTCGACGGACTACTAGGAGCGGTCGGCGCCGAGACTCGCCGGCGTTCGGCGGCCCCCGTCGCCGAGCTCGACGCAGAGCCGCCTCGTCAGGAGGAAGGCGAGCACCGGTAGCACGAAGACGGCCGCGCGCCAGAACCAGATCTGCTCCTCGTAGGGCACCCCCGCCTGCACGAAGAAGCGGTCGCTCGCGCCGGCCAGGAAGACGCACGCGACCCAGGTGAAGACGGCGACGCCCGTGGCCGTCCTCCAGGGCACGTCCCTAGGGCGGTCGAGCAAGTGGTGGAAGGCGTCGTCACCGGTCACGCGGCGCTCGATCGTCGGCCAGAGGAAGAGGAAGCCGAAGACCACGAGCGGGAAGGCGACGCCGCCCCAGAAGGGGTTGGGCACGAACGTGTAGCCCCAGGCGTGCGGCTCCCAGCTCGGCATCAGCCGCAGGGCCCCGATGAGCCAGCCGAGGTACCAGTCCGGCTGCGCGCCGTTCGTCGAGAGCCAGGTGTCGTACGGCCCCCAGAGCCAGACCGGGTTGATCTGGACGAGGCCGCCGAGCAGGAGGAGCGCCGCGGCCACGGCACACATCAGGCCGAGGGAGCGGAGGGCGTAGCCGGGCCACAGCGGCGTCCCGACGACGTTCCGTTCGAGCCTGCGCGGGCCGCGGAACTGCGTGTGCTTCGTCGCCACGATCAACGTGAGGTGGATCGCGATGAGCGCGCCGAGCGCGAGCGGCAGGAGGAGGACGTGCCCCACGTAGATCCGCGAGAGGAAGTCGGACGTCCCCGGGAAGGGCGCCTCCCACAGGAGCAGGACGAGATTCCCGCCGACGAAGGGCACCGAGGCCACCACCGAGTAGGCGATGGCGAGGCCCATCCCGGACAGGAGGTCGTCCACGAGCGAATAGCCGAGGAAACCCTCGAGCACCGCGAGCATGAGCATCGTCACCCCGACGTAGTAGGTGAGCTGCCGGGGCTTGCGGAACGCGCCCGTGAAGAAGATGCGGAGGAGATGCAGGACGATGGCGACGACGAAGACGTTCGCGGCCCAGTGGTGCGTCTGGCGCATCAACAGCCCCGCCTTCACCTCGAAGGAGAGGTCGAGCACCGAGTGGTACGCCTGCGAGACCTCACGTCCCTGGAGCGGCTCGTAGGCCCCGTCGTAGACGACGGGCTCGTAGCTGGGCTGGAAGAACAGCGTCAGGTAGACGCCCGTTCCCACGAGCACGAGGAAGGTGTAGAGCGCCATCTCCCCGAGGAGGAACGACCAGTGGTCGGGGAAGACGTAGCGCAGCCCCTTCTGCACGAGCGGGACGGCCCCGCTGCGCTCGTCGAGCCAGCCGACGGCGCGGCGGATCACGCCCGCACTCCCCACCAGGACGGGCCGGTGGCGCCGGAGAGCGGTCCCGCGGCGCGCAGGGCGCCGCTCCCGTCGATCTCGAGCGGGAGCTGCGGGAGCGGACGCCCGGCGGGGCCGAAGAGGACGTCGCCCCCGGTCGCCGGGTCGAAGGTCGAGTAGTGGCACGGGCACACGAGCGCGGGGCCGGGCGCCGTCGGCTCGAAGAGCGGCCAGCGGTAGAGCGTGATCGCGCAGCCCGCGTGCGTGCAGATCTGGGAGAAGGCGAGCAGGCCCCCAGGTGCCCAGCCGGAGCGCTCGTCCGGGAGGCGGAGCGCCTCCTCGGGCAGGCGGATGACCACGAGCGGGGAGTCGAGGGTGTCCTTCGGCGCCCCCTCCGGGAAGGCGATCTCGAAGATGCCCTCGGCGATCGCGTCGGCCGCGAGCGGGCGCCCACGTGCATCGACCAGCCGGCGGCCCCGCTGCCAGGGCGTCCGCAAGAGCCGGTCCGTTCCGAGGACCGGGCCGAGCGACGCCGCTGGGACGACGAGCGCGGCTCCGAGCGCGAGCCCCGCCGTCCCGGCGGCCGCCGTCAGAAGCCGGCGTCGCGTGATCCCCTCGCCGCTCTCCTCCACGAGCTGCGTCACCGCCGCTTCCTCGCGCGCGTGGACCAGCTCGCCCCGCTCCTCCACCTCCTCCACCTGTGGGACGAGCGCCCGGCTCCCGAGGACGAGCGCCGCGGCAAGGAACGCGAGCGCGAGCCCCAGCGAGAGCCCGAGCAGCTGCGTGTCCGCGCCGAGCAGGTAGACGGCGACGAAGCCGGCCCCGCCGGCGGCGGCCAGGAGAAGGAGGCTCGCCACGGCGAGCTCGGCCCGGTCGCCCGCCCGGTGAAGGGGGAGGATCCGCGCCACCTCGGCAGGCGGACGCGGCCTCCCCCGCGCGAGGAGGAGCACTACGCCTGCGGTCGCCCAGCGCCCGACCCGCCGCACGAAGCTCACGTGCCCCTCGGCACGTCATGCGGCTTCGGACCGGGGCTCATCGCCGGGCTCGCTCTCCGATCACGAGCGCGACGAGCACGAGCGCGCCGCCGGCGACCAGCCACGCGACAGCGCCCTCCGGGATCGGGCCGATGTGGCCGAGCGCCCAGCCGCCGCGGTCGTCGGGCTCGCGGGCGTACTCGACGTAGCGGATGAGGTCGTTCAGCTCCCGGTCGTCGATCAGGCCCTCGTCGAAGGACGGCATCACGTACGGGCCGATGCGTACCGACTCGGCGATCTGCGTCGGTGTGGCCTCGAAGAGCGAGGGCGCCACGGCTCCGGTGACCATGCCTCCCTCGGCGACGATCTGGTGGCAGCCGGCGCAGTAGAGCGTGAAGAGCTCGAGCCCGCGCCCGACGTCGCCGCTCTTGGCGTCGACCTCGGGAACGGGATCCCCGCTCGCTCCCAGCGAAGCCACGTACGCGATCAGCGCCTCGATCTGGGCGGCGTCGTACTTCGGCTCTCCCCGGCGCGGCTGCTCGTCGGGGCTCGAGAGCGGCATGCGGCCCGTCGAGAGGTAGAAGTCGACCGACGCGGCGCCGGCGTCGAGCAGCGGGGGCCCGGCACCCGTGACCCCGCCCGCGCCCCGCCCCGGCGAGGCCGGGACGACCCCCTCCCCCTGCGGTCCGTGGCACGAGACGCAGTCCTCCGCGTAGAGGCGCCGTCCCTCCTCCACGAGCTCGTTCGGCTGCGCCCCCGCAGGCGGCGCGGAGACGAGCATCGTGAGCGCCGCTGCCAGGCCGAGCAGGGGGGCCGTGCGTTGAGCGGGCACGTCGAGACCTGACTTTCCGGGAGCTGGGGAGGAGAAACCTCCGGCTGCGGTGTGCGAAGGCGCCGCTCCGGGAAACGGGGTCCCGTGACCTCCCTGGCGCACGCGGCGACGTGGGATTCGGCCACCGCCCTGCTTGCCGGGACCCCGTCCGTCCTCGACCCGGCCGGTGACCGCGCGGAGACGATCGAGCAGGTCTGGTGGATCCTCTTCGCGATCTCGGCGGTTGTCTTCGCCGTCGTCGCCTTCCTCGTTCTTCTCGCGGTCGCGCGCCGGAGCGGGCGGCCGCTCCGTGGCCCCGAAGCCCGCGATCCGCTCTGGGCCCGCGTCCTCGTCCTGGTCGGAGGCGTCGCCTTCCCCGCCGTCGTCCTCGTCGGGCTCTTCGCGCTGACCGTCGACACCCTCCCGGCCGTGTCCGCCCCGGCAGAGGAGGGCGAGCTCACCGTCGAGGTCGAGGGCATGCAGTGGTTCTGGGACGTCCGCTACCCGGAGGAGGGGATCGTGACCGCGAACGAGATCCACATCCCCGTCGGCACTCCGGTCGAGGTCCGCGTTACCACCGGAGACGTGATCCACAGCTTCTGGGTCCCGCAGCTCAACCGGAAGATCGATCTCGTCCCCGGGAAGGTGAACTCGATCGTGCTCGAGGCGGACCGGCCCGGCGTCTACCGCGGCCAGTGCGCCGAGTTCTGCGGCGTCCAGCACGCCAACATGGCGTTCTTCGTGATCGCGGAGCCCCGCGACGAGTTCGAAGCCTGGGCCGGGCGCATGGCGCGGCCGCCCGGGGAGCCGGCGGACGAGGACGCCGAGCGAGGGCGGGACGTCTTCCTCGAGTACGGCTGCGGCGGCTGCCACACGATCGAGGGGACCGAGGCGGACGGCGAGCTCGGCCCCGACCTCACCCACCTCGGCGACCGGCGGACGATCGCCGCCGGAACGATCCCGAACACCCGCGGCTGGCTTGCCGGCTGGGTGCTCGACCCGCAGCACGTGAAGCCGGGGAACAGGATGCCCGGCATCGACATCCCCGGCGAGGAGTTCCAGGCGCTCCTCGACTACCTCGAGAGCCTCGAGTAGGCCCCCGGTGTCGATCCTGAGCCCGGCACCCAGCGCCCGCCGCACCGTCGAGAAGCTCGAGCGCGTCTGGGCCGAGCCCGGCGGCCTGCACGAGCTCGCCACGACCGTCAGCCACAAGACGATCGGCAAGCGCTATCTCGTCACAGGCTTCGCGTTCTTTCTCGCCGGCGGGATCCAGGCCCTGATCATGCGGCTCCAGCTGGCGACGCCGCGGAACGACGTCGTCGGCCCCGAAACCTTCGACCAGCTCTTCTCCATGCACGGGATCACGATGATCTTCCTCTTCATCACGCCCGTGCTCTCCGGCGGGTTCGGCAACTACTTCGTCCCGCTCCTGATCGGCGCGCGCGACATGGCGTTCCCGCGCCTGAACGCGCTCTCCTACTGGATCTTCCTCCTCTCGGGGATCTTCATGTACTCCAGCTTCTGGGGCCTCCAGGCGCCGAACGCGGGCTGGTTCAACTACGTCCCGCTGGCCTCGGAGGAGTTCAACCCCGGCCCGGGGATCGACTTCTACCTGCTCGGGCTGCTGTTCCTCACCATCTCGACGACGGCCGGGGCGGTGAACTTCATCGTCACGATCTTCAAGCTGCGGGCGCCCGGGATGTCCATCAACCGCCTGCCGCTCTTCTGCTGGTCCATCCTCGTCGTCTCGTTCGCGATCGTCTTCGCCTTCCCGGCGCTGTCCGCGGCGAACATCCTCCTCTGGCTCGAGCGGACCTTCGACTGGCGGTTCTTCGACCCGACCGGGGGCGGCGATCCCCTCCTCTGGCAGCACCTCTTCTGGATCTTCGGCCACCCGGACGTCTACATCATCTTCATCCCCGCGGCTGGGATCATCTCCTCGGTCATTCCCGTCTTCTCGCAGCGGCCGATCGTCGGCTACACGTGGGTCGCGCTCGCGACCGTCGCGATCGGGATCATCGGCTTCGGGGTCTGGGTGCACCACATGTTCGCCGTCGGCCTCCCCCAGATCTCCATGGCCTTCTTCGCGGCGGCGAGCCTCGTCATCGCGATCCCGAGCGGGATCCAGATCTTCGCCTGGGTGGCGACCGTGCTCGGAGGCAGACCGGTGCTGACGACCTCGATGCTCTACGCGCTCGGCTTCGTGGTCGTCTTCGTCGTCGGGGGCCTCACCGGAGTCATGTTCGCCGTCGTGCCCTTCGACCAGCAGGTGACCGACTCGTACTTCGTCGTCGCCCACTTCCACTACGTGCTCTTCGGCGGCGCCGTGTTCCCCGTCTTCGCGGGGCTCTACTTCTGGCTGCCCAAAATCACCGGCCGCCTGCTCAGCGAGCCCATCGGGAAGGTGAGCTTCTGGACCTTCTTCGTCGGCTTCAACCTGGCGTTCTTCCCCATGCACGTGAGCGGGCTTCTCGGGATGCCGCGCCGCGTCTACACCTACCCCACCGAGCTGGGCTGGGACGTCTACAACCTCCTCTCGACGATCGGGGCGTTCCTCCTCGCGCTCGGCATCCTCCTGACGCTCGCGAACGTCGTCCGATGCGTGCGCGTCGGCCCTCCCGCAGGCCCCGACCCGTGGCGGGGGGACACGCTCGAGTGGGCAACATCCTCGCCGCCGCCCGAGTACAACTACCCCGTCATCCCGACCGTGCGTAGCCCGCACCCGAACTGGGACGAGGCCTCGCTCGCGGAAGACCGCGCCCGACTCGAGCGCGGCGAGCTGACGCTCGCGGACGGACATCTGACGCCCGCGTCGACCGTCGTCGAAGGCGACCTGGACGAGGTCCTCGAGATGCCGAGCGAGTCGCCCTGGCCGCTCGTCCTCGCCGTCTCCCTCGGCGTGGCGTTCGGCGGCCTCCTGCTCGAGTTCTGGGCGATGGCGGTGATCGGCGGGATCATGACGACGGCGGCGCTCGTCGCCTGGCATTCGCCCGGCGCGCAGGAGCAGGAGGAGGCCCAGGCGTGACCGCATCGGCCTACCCGCGGGGGTCGCGCACGGCGTCCCGCCCGGCCGGCTGGTGGGGCATGGTCTGGCTCGTCGCCACCGAGGCGACCCTCTTCGGCGTCTTCTTCGCCTCCTACTACTACCTCCGCTTCAAGGCCTCCGCCTGGCCGCCCGAGGGAATCCCCGAGCCGGAAATCGTCGCGCCCTCGTACTCGACCGGGATCCTCGTGGTGAGCAGCCTCCCGATGGCGCTCGCCGGCTCGGCGCTGGGACGCGGGAGCCGGGCGGTCGCGACCCTGTGCCTCGCGGCCGCGTTCGTCCTCGGCGCGGTCTTCCTCTGGCTCCAGGCGGACGCGTACGGGAAGCTCGTGGAGGAGCACGTCCCCCAGGACGGCGCCTACAGCTCGCTCTTCTACCTCATTACGGGCGCCCACGCCGTGCACGTCTTCGCCGGGCTCGCCCTCGTCATGGGAACGCTCCTGGTCGTCTGGACGGGCGTGTACGGCCGCCGAAGCCGGATCGCCGTCGGCGCGACGGCGCTCTACTGGCACTTCGTCAACGTCCTCGCCGTGAGCGTCCTCGCCGTCGTCTATCTCGTGCCGGCCCTGACGTGACGGTGCGGCGCCTCGACCTGAGGACGGAGCTCATCGCCTGGTTCGCGTTCCTGGGAGGCGCGGCGGCCTGGACTTTCCATCTCGTCGTCGGCTACGGGCTCGAGGAGATCGCCTGCTCGCGCGGCACGGCCGGACAGGACATCGCCGGCGTGGACGTCGAGCTCCTCATCGCCGTTCTCACCGGCGTCGCGGGCGCGGTCGCGCTCGCCTCCGGGCTCGCCGGCCTCTCGCTCCACCGGTCGGTCTCCCGCGGCCGGCGGGACGATCCGCGCGGCCGGCTGGGCTTCATGGCCGGCGCCGGTGTGCTCGCCGGCTTCCTCTTCCTCCTCATCATCCTGCTCGGCGGTCTCCAGATCCTGGGGCTCGATTCCTGTGCTCCGGCGTAGGCTGCTCCTGGCTCTCGTCGCCGCAGCCTGGCTGCCGGCCTGCGGCGGGGAGGCGCCGTCGCTTTCCGTGGAGGGGGCGAGCGGCGAGCGGGGCGCGGAGATCATCCGGGAGGTCGGCTGCGGCTCGTGCCACCTCATCCCCGGGCTCCCGCAGGCAGATGGGCAGGTCGGCCCCGAGCTCCGCGACGTGGACGACGAGCGCTTCATCGCTGGAGACATTCCCAACACGCCAGAGAACCTCGTCCAGTGGATCATGGATCCCCAGCGCTTCGAGCCCGACACCGTGATGCCGGACCTGGGGCTGGACGAGGAGCAGGCGCGGGACGTCGCCGCCTACCTCTACTGCTGCACCGGGTAGCGAGGGCATAGGTTCGGCGGCGGGCGGGTAGGCGAGGGGCCGTGACGGCGCAGACGGCACTCGGATCGGTCGGCCGCGGCCTCCTCGCGGGCCTGGCCGGCACAGTCGCGATGACGCTTGCTCAGGAAGCCGTGAGCTGGGCCAGGAACCGGCGCTCTTCTGTCGCCGGAAGCCTGAGGGAGCCGCGCACGTGGGCCGAGGCACCGCCGCCGGCGCAGGTGGCCAGGCAGGTCGCCGCGGTCTTCGGCTATCGCGTGACCAAGCGCCAGGCGCCTCTCGTCGGCAACGCCGTCCACCTCGGCTACGGCGTCGCCCTCGGAGGCCTCTACGGACTCGCGCAGGAGCAGCTGCGGCTGCACCCGCTCGCCCACGGCGCCATCTTCGGCGCCGCCGTGTGGGGGCTCCAGTACGCCGTCCTTCCCGGCCTCAAGGTCTACGAGCCGATCTGGAGGTATCCGCCCGGAACGCTCGCCGTCGACCTCTCGTACCACCTCGCCTATGGCCTGGGCGCCGCCGGCGTGCACGCCGCGCTGGATTCCCGCTAGGTGACGCGCGCGGGGCCGGCCTCGACCTCGCGGTGGACCCCGGCTTCCACGAGGCCGCGGAGGCGGTCGAAGGCGTCCCAGACGTCCACGAAGCGCGTGTAGAGCGGGGGCAAGCCGATCCTGATCGAGTCGGGAACGCGGAAGTCGGGCACGACGTTCGCACGTTCCAGGAGGGCGCGGCAGATCGGCCACGCCTCCTCGTGCCGGAGCGAGACGTGCCCGCCGCGCCGCTCGGGATCGCGCGGGCTCCCAAGCCGGAAGCCGAGCGGGGCGAGCCAGGCTTCGTAGAGCTTCACGGCCAGCTCGGTCAGCGCGACGCTCTTGGCCCGAAGTGCCTCCAGGCCCGCCTCGGCGGTCAGCCGGATGCCGACTTCGGCAGCGGTCAGGTCGAGGACCGGCGGCGTCCCGGTAAGGAAGCGGGCGATCCCGGCCGCCGGGTCGTAGCCGGGGCCCATGAGGAACTGGTCGCGCTGCCCGAACCAGCCCCAGATCGGGGACCGCAGCTCCTCCTGCAGGTCTTCGCGCACGTAGAGGTAGGCGAGCGCACCGGGTCCCGCGTTCAGGTACTTGTAGGTGCAGCCGGCGGCCAGGTCCGCGTTCACCGCGTTCAGCCGCACCGGCACGGCGCCGGCCGAGTGGCTCAGGTCCCAGAGGACGAGCGCGCCCGCCTCGTGGGCGGCGGCGGTGATCGCCTCCATGTCGGCGAGTGCGCCGGAGCGGTAGCCGACGTGCTGGAGGCTGACGAGCGCGACGTCGCCGGAAGCGCACGCCTTGGCCACGTCCGCGGCCGAAGGACCCTCGATGGGATCGGCCTCGAGCAAGCGCAATTCGGCGCGCTCCCGCGCGGCGAGGCCCTCGAAGACGTAGCGGTCGGTGGGGAAGTTGGCCGCGTCCGTGACGATCACGCGCCGCCCCGGGCGTGCGTCGAGAGCTGTCGCGGCCAGCTTGTAGAGGTTCACGGTCGTCGAATCCGCCATGACCACCTCCCCGGGCCGGGCCCCGAGGAGCGGTGCGAGCAGGTCGCCGACCCGCTCCGGGAGCTCGACCCAGTCCGGCCACGCGGTCACGAGGCGGCTGCCCCATTCGCGCACGCGTTCGCCGAGTCGCTCGGCGGTCTCCCGCGGCAGCCGTCCGAGTGAGTTGCCGTCCACGTAGATCAGCTCGGGGTCGTCGACGACGAAGCGGTCGCGGAAGGCGGCCAGCGCGTCGGCCGCGTCGAGCGCCTCCGCGCG
>DASQWP010000049.1:0-17967 GCA_035640195.1 Gaiellaceae bacterium
GAGTCGAAATGGTCGGCGATGGTCTGCCGCTCTTCCTGCAATCGCTGGGCAATCTCGTGCGGGAGGATGTTGAGAAGCAGGTCCTCCACCCGCTGCTGCGCCGACTCTCGCTGCCGGGCGAAGTCGCCAGGAGCGTGAAAGAGATGAAGGCGACCGCGCCGATGTTCAGCACCGCAAAGGTCCGCAGGAGCTCCGGGGGAAGCGCCACGGAGCTCGAACGGATGACGGGAGCGAGCGGGATGCCCACGACCAGGAGGACGAGAAACGCTGCGAACCAGATCCAGGCACGCCGAGTCCGGTCGAAAGCGATGGCGCCAACGGGGGCGAGAAAGGACCAGAGGATCACGCCGCTCGACGGGACGATGCCGCCGAGCGAGAGAAGAAGCAGGAAGGGCGTCACCAGGATGAGCGTCAGCTCGGCGTTGCGAAGGAAGCGGAAGCTCCGCGTCACCGAGAAGATCCCGAGGCTCAGGGCCAGGAGGACGACGAGGCCCCACGGGAAGAGGGCCGGGATCCGCTCCCCGAAGACGCAGTAGAGGATTCCCCAGACGATCCCGGGTGGCACGACAATGAGCGAGAAGATCGCGAGGAGCCCCTTGCGCAGCCGCTCCTCCGGCGAGTCCAGGGGATCGCTGCCGATCCGCGTGGCGACGGCAAGAAGCCCCCGCAGGCCCCGCACGTGCATCTCGACGTGATCCTACGCCGACGCTAGAGCTCGAGCCGGTAGAGCGGCATGAGGCTCTTCTCCGCCTCCGTGTCGATCCGCGCGACGACCTCCACATGTGGCTCGAGCCCCGAGCCCCGAAGCTTGCGCTTCAAGAGCTCGTCGACCTGGTAGATCCCCGACGAGTTGTTCATGTGGACCTCGATGAGCACCGGGGCGCGCTCGCCGTCCTTGATCTCGATGCTCTCGATCGCCGCCGCCGAGAGCGAGTGCACCGAGACACGCCCGTGCTGGAAGGGGATGCGCGAGCGGCCCTCGGCCATGTCGAGCGCGTCCGCGACGCGCACGATGCCGGCCTCGAGCGTCAGCGGCTTGCCGTACTCGCGGTGGCTCGTGATCGTCTGCAGCACCTCCGAGGCGATCACGGTCAGCTCCGGCTCCTCGTAGAGGCCGTCGAGGAGCTCGCGCATCTTCGGCTCGGCGAGGAACATGCTCCAGTCCTCGTGGCCGTCCCGGTGGACGGCCATGCCGACGCAGTGGAGGAAGGCGCCGAGGACGACGATCACCTCGGCGTCGTCTGAGCTCATCCCGTAGTCGCGGACGGCGTTTGCCGAGACGCCGTGCTTGGCCAGCTGCCGCAGGAGCTTGAGCGCGATGTTGGCGACGATCTGGACGTGCACCCACGAGTGGTCGTTGATCTCGAGCCGCTTGACGGCGTTCACGTTGGCGACGTGCCACCAGGCCTTGAGCTGCGCGTCGGTGTTCACCCGGTCGACAAGCTCGCGGAGCACCCGGTTCGCGCGCGGTGGCACACGGATCCGCATCCGCTCGATCGCCTGCCCCGGCGTGAGCAGCGCCTCGCGCTCGGCCTCCTCGGAGGCCGGCTCCTCGATCCGCTCCTCGGTCTCCCGGTCGAGCTCGGCCATCGGGCCGAACCCTACTCCCAACCTATCGCTCGAGGCGATCGGTGAGCCTCACGGAGATCGTCTGCTCCTCCCCCTCGCGCAGCACGTGGAGCTCGATCTCGTCGCCCGGCGCCCGCTCGCGCAGGAGGGAGAGGAGATCTTCGACCTGGCGGATCGGCGTATCCCCGATCCGCGTGACGATGTCTCCCGCCTGCAGGCCGGCCTCCTCGGCCCCGGAGCCGGGCACCACCGAGAAGACGAGAATGCCCTCGTCCGTTTCGATGCCGAAGCGCTCGGCGATCTGGGGCGTGAGCGGCGCAGGCCGGACGCCGAGGAACGCGTGCTCGACCTCGCCGCTCTCGAGGAGCTGGGTCACGACGTCCACGACCTCCGGCGCCGGGATGGCGAAGCCGATCGAGACGGCCCGCGCCTCGGGAGGGATGTAGGCGACGTTGATGCCGATCACCCGGCCGTCGGCGTTCACGAGTGCGCCGCCCGAGTTCCCCGGCGAGATCGCCGCGTCCGTCTGGATGAGGTCGATGAGAGCGGGAGTGCGGCCGCCCGACGGGATGGCCCGGTGGAGCCCGGAGACGATCCCGGCGGTGACGGTGTTCTCGAAGCCAAGGGGGTTGCCGAGCGCGACCGCAAGCTCCCCGACCTGCGGCAGGGCATCCGCGAACTGCGCCGCCGGAAGGCCCTCGCGGTCGACCTCGAGCACGGCGAGGTCCGTGCGCGGATCGGTCGCCCGCACGTCGGCCGCCACCCGCTCTCCGGTGGCGAAGGCGACCTCGACGCCCGAGGCGCGCTCGACCACGTGGTTGTTCGTGACGACGATGCCGCCCTCATCCCAGATGACGCCGCTGCCCTGACCCGCATCCGTGAGGACGGCGACGACGGACGGCTCCACCTCCTGGACGATCGCCGGGATTCGTCCGTAGACGCCGCCGCCGTCCTGCGCCTCGGCCGTCGCCGGAGCGGCCTCCGTGGTCGTGACCGTTTGAGCCTCGGGGGCGCCGGCGCCGTCCCCGGAGCACCCGGCTGCGAGGAGGCCGCCGGCGAGCAGCGGGAGGACGAGGAGCAGGAGGCGCCTCACGGGCTAACGGTTCTCCCCCGCGCTAGGCGGCAAACTCGGGAGGCGGCTCGGCGGCCGGCTGCTCGAGCCGGCGCAGCCGGTAGTACGTGAGCGTCCACGCGAGCGCGATGAAGGGCGCCGTGAGCGTCTGGCTGGCGATGTCGAGGAGGAGGGCGATCACGACGTTGTCGAGGGCGGCCGCGACCAGGCTGAAGACGAGGTCGACCCCGACGAGGATCAGGATCGTGAGGACGAGCACGCCGAAGACGGACCAGCCGTGCCCGCGAACGAGTTGCCGGCTGCGTCCGAAGGCTTCCTTCACGCCTGTGCCCTCGAGCATGATCACGGGCACGATCACGAGCCACCACGTCCAGAGGATGAGGCCGGGCACGATCAGGAGCAGGAGCCCGATGCCGACTCCGAGCGCCGCGAGGATTCCCGCCAGAGCGAGCGTGTTCAGCTTGGGCTTGACCTGCGAGAGCGTCTCTCCGAGAGAGAGGTCCGCACGGCCGTCGCGCACGTCCGCGATGGCGACCACGAGGGCTCCCTGCAGCCAGAAGACGCCCGCGATGCCGATGAAGAAGCCGACGAAGGCGCCCACGAAGCCGAGCAGCACCACCAGCAGCAGCGTGAGCAAGGCGATCAGGAGGTAGACGACGAACGCGATCGGAATGAGGTGCCTGAAGTGCGCCTTGTAGGCCTCCCACGCCTCTCCGATCACCTCGCCGGCCCGCATCGGGGCGGCAGCGTATCTCAGGCCGCCGCGGCCCAGTCGCCGTAGAGCGAGAGATAGCGGCCACCGCGGGCGACGAGCTCCTCGTGCGTTCCCTGCTCGACGACACGTCCGTTCTCGAGCACGACGATCAGGTCGGCGCCGCGGATCGTGGACAGCCGGTGGGCGATGATGAACGCCGTCCGCCCGGCGAGCAGCCGCTTGAGCGCGCGCTCGATGCGCCGCTCGGTGCCGATGTCCACGCTCGACGTCGCCTCGTCGAGGATGAGAATGCGCGGGTCGGCGAGGAGCGCCCGGGCGAACGCCACGAGCTGGCGCTGGCCGAGGGAGAGACGGCCGCCGCGCTCGGCCACCTCGGTCTCGTAGCCGTCCTCCAGCTCGAGGACGAACTCGTGCGCGCCGACGGCGCGAGCCGCGGCCGCGATCTCCTCGTCGTTCGCCCCCGGTCGTCCGAAGGCGATGTTGTCGCGCACGCTCCCGGCGAAGAGGAAGCCCTCCTGCGGGACGACGCCGAGCTGGCGGCGGAGGCTCTCCTGCGTCACGTCGCGCAGGTCGTGCCCGTCGATCATGAGACGTCCCTCGCGCGGGTCGTAGAAGCGGGCGAGCAGCTTGGCGATCGTGGACTTGCCCGCGCCCGTGTGCCCGACGAGCGCGACCGTCGTCCCTGCGGGCACGTCGAGGTCGATGCCGTGGAGGACCTCGACGCCCTCGCCGTAGCCGAAGCGGACGTTCTCGAAGCGGACGTGCCCCTCGACCGGGGGCAACTCGCGGGCGTCTTCGCTATCGCGCACCTCCGGCTCCTCGTCCATGACGTCGATGATCTTGTCCAGCGCGGCGACCGCGGCCAGGAAGGTGTTGTAGAGCTGCGAGAGCTGCTGCACGGGGTCGAAGAAGTTCGCCAGGTACCCGATGAACGCGAAGAGCGTGCCGATGGTCATGGAGCCGTCGAAGACGAGGTAGCCGCCGAAGCCGAGAACGACCGAGGTGGCCGCCGAGGAGAGGAAGTCGACGAACGGGAAGTAGAGGCCGTTCAGAACGACCGTCTCCTGGTTGGCGGCGCGGTAGCGGTCGTTCACCTCCCGGAACTGCTCCGCGTTGCGCTCCTCACGGTTGAACGACTGGAGCACGCGCATGCCGGAGATGTCCTCCTGGAGCGCGGCGGTGACGAGGCCCAGCCGCTCGCGCACCCGCCGGTAGGCGCGCGAAGAACGGCGGCGGAAGATGGCCGTCGCCACGCTCATGAGTGGGAAGACGGCGAGCGTGGCGAGCGCGAGCCTCCAGTCGAGGAAGAAGAGGATGATCGCCGAGCCAACGAGCGTGAGCGAGTTCTGGAGGAGGCTCGTGACGCCGTCGGTGACGAGCTGGTCGAGCGCCTCCACGTCGTTCGTCAGCCGAGAGATGACGGTCCCTGCGCGGTTCCGCTCGTAGAAGCCGAGGGAGAGGCGCTGGAGGTGGCGGAAGAGCCGCCGGCGGAGGTCGGTGAGGATGCGCTCGCCCACCCAGCCGGTGTAATAGGTCTGCGCCATGCTCGCGACCCAGTTGAGGAAGCCGGCGCCGAGAAAGGCGGCCACGATCCAGCCGAGGAGCTGAAGGTCTTCCTGACGGATGCCGCGGTCGATGGCGACCTTTGCGAGGTAGGGCGGAGCGAGCGCAGTCAGCACGGCGGCGAGGAGGGCTGCGATGGAGAGCCAGGTGCGGCCGCGATAGGGCCTCGTCAGGCCGACCAGGACCCCGATCCGGCGCGCCGTGCGCGCCCAGCTCCAGTCCTCGACCTGCGCGCCGCGCGCCTGCGTCAGGTGGCTGCCGGGCTGGTGCATCCTCATCCGGCCGGAGCCTCCTCGCGCGCGCCCGCCATGGCCGAGTAGCCGGCCCAGGCCTGATGGTCAGTCGCAGCCCGCTGATCCGGCTCGCGGCGTGGGTCGGCCGGGGCCCGTTGGTCAGTCGAGGCCCAATAGTCAGACGCGCGCGCGCCTGACACGGGAGACCCACCTCCCCAACCCGATGGCTCGAGCCTAGCGCGAAAATCCGCGCGCGTGGGAGCCCGATTCGTGCCGAATCCGTTCCGGCTCACGACGCCCGTGCCTCCTGCTCGGCCGCCTCCATGACCTCGAGCTCGAGGAGTCCGTGCTCCTCGATGTCCCGCAGCACCGGGTCCTCGGCGAGCTCCTCCCGCGTGCCCCGCGCGGACACACGGCCGTGGTCGAGGACGACGATCTCGTCGGCGAGCGAGATGGTCGAGAGGCGGTGGGCCACGATCAGCGTCGTCCTGCCCTTCATCGCCTCGCGCAGCCCGAGGCGGATGCGGGCCTCGGTCGTCGCGTCCACGGACGCAGTCGCGTCGTCGAGGACGAGCACACGCGGGTCGACCAGGATTGCGCGCGCGATGGCGAGACGCTGGCGCTGTCCGCCGGACAGCGTGATCCCGCGCTCGCCGATCACGGTGTCGTAGCCCTCCGGGAGCTCGCGGATGAACTCGTCCGCCTGGGCCATCCGGGCAGCGCGCACGACGTCCTCGTCGCTCGCGCCCGGCGCCCCGAAGGCGATGTTCTCGCGCACGGTCGCGGAGAAGAGAAACGGATCCTGGGAGACGATCCCGATCGCCCGGCGTAGATCGGCGAGGCGAACGTTGCGAACATCGGCATCGTCGAGGAGAACACGGCCCCGCTGCACGTCGTAGAAGCGCGGCACGAGAGCGGTCAGCGTCGTCTTCCCCGAGCCCGTGTGCCCGATGAGAGCGACTGTCGTGCCGGGCTCGATCTCGAGGTCGATCTCGCGGAGGACGGGCCGCTCGGAGTCGTAGCCGAAGGTGACGCCCTCGAAGCGCAGGCGCCCGTCGCCCGGCGGCAGCGGCGCCGCGTCCGGGCTGTCGGCGACCTCCTCCGGCTCGTCGAGGATCTCGAAGATGCGCTCGCCCGAGGCGGCCGCACGTTGCGCCTGGCCGATCCACATCCCGAGCATGCGGAGCGGCATGACAAGCATGAGGACGTAGACGTTGAAGGCGATGAAGGCTCCGAGCGTGAGCCCGCCGTTGACCACCTGGTGGCCGCCCGCGAGGAGGACGGCCGCCTGCGCGAGCAGAGGCAGGAACGAGAGGACGGGCACGTAGAAGGCGCGTTGGCGGGTAGCGCGGAGCGACTCGTCGAAGACCGCCTCGCTCCGCCTCTCGAACTTGGCCTCCTCCCGGCGTTCCTGCGCGAACGCCTTGACGACGTTCACGCCGACGATCGACTCCTCGGCCACCGTCGTCATGTCGCCCATGCGCTGCTGGACCTCCTTGAGGATCGGGTGGGAGGCGCGGCTGTAGAGGTAGGCGACGGCGACGAGCACCGGCGTGATGGCGAGGGCGATCAGCGCGAGCTGCCAGTCGTAGACGAAGAGGATCGCCGTCACGGCGACGATCGTGAGGATGTGCTGTCCGAAGAAGATGAGGCCGTAGCCGAGGAAGAAGCGGACTCCTTGGAGGTCGACTGTGGCGCGGGACATCAGTTGCCCCGTCTGGTGGCGGTCGTAGAAGCCCCAGGAGAGCCGGAGCAGGTGGGTGTAGAGCGCGTTCCGCATGTCGAACTCGACGCCGAGCGCTTGTCGCCCTGCGATGAAACGACGGCCCATCAGGAAGAGCCCGCGCGCAAGTCCGGCCACGGCGACGAGCGAGACCAGGAAGACGAGCTCGCCCTCGTCCCGATTGCCGATCGCGTCGTCGATGACGAGCCCGGTCAGCGCCGGGATCGTCATTCCCGCGCCCTGCGACCCGATGGCGAGGACGACCGACGCCGCGAGCGACCAGCGGTAGGGGCGCAGGAAGCCGAGCAGGCGGACGAAGGTGCGAAGCGGTCTCGGGCTCGAATCGGGCATCAACAGTCGGAACGCCGAGTCTAGTCGGAGCCTTCCCGTGCTCCGACTTGCGATGCCGGCGCCGCGCCGCTAGCCTCGCCCGCTTCGTCCGCGATGAACCGTCTCACCGAGCTCCTCACCGACGCGACGCCGATCTACCCGCCCTTCGGGCGCCTGGTCGTCATCGCCGGTCTCTTCCTGGTCGCCTGGCTGCTGGCACGCCTGGCCGGACGAGCGGCGGCATTTCTCGTCGACCGCAGCGAGCGCCGCAGCCGGCTCGGAGCCGACCACGTGGACACGGGCGTCATCAGCGGCCTGAAGCAGCGCGAGACCGCGATCACGCTCATCCAGACGAGCGTCAGCTATTTCGCGTTCGGGATCGCTCTCGTGCTCTCGCTCATGACGCTGACCGGAGCGCGGCGGGTCGAGACAGTCGTCGGCGCGTCCTTCCTGGCGGTGGTACTTGCCTTTTCGGCACAGCGCTTCCTCACGGACGTCCTCGCCGGCCTGCTCATGTTCTTCGAGGGCTGGTTTCGGGTGGGCGACACGGTCGTCATCGAGCCGTGGGATCTCGAGGGCGTCGTCGAGCGGGTTTCCCTGCGCTCGATCGAGGTCCGCAGTCTGAACGGCGAGGTGATCCGCGTGCACAACTCGGAGGTGAGGGCCGTGCGCGTTCATCCGCGCGGCTTCCGCGAGTTCGAGGCGGAGCTCTACGTGAGCGACCTCGAGGCCGGCCGCCGGCAGGTCGAGCGTGTCGCGCGGATCGTGCCCGTGGGAGCGGGCCACTTCGTGCGGCGCCCGGTCGTCGACGAGACCGAGGAGCTCGACGACGAGCTCTTCCGCATTCGCGTGCGCGCGGCGGTCGCGCCCGGCCGGGAATGGCTGGCGCAGGAGTTCCTCCCCAGCCTCGTCGCCGAGCGGGCGGAGGAAGGCCTCGTCGTGCACGGGCCGGTCGTCACGGCCGTCGACGACCACGCCACGCGTCGCTTCGCGCGCGCGGCCTGGACGGGCACGGGCCGCCGCGCCGCCTGACCTGCGCGCGGGACGTGGCCTGCGCGGACACGCCCGGTGCCTGGCACCGGACATGGCTCGTGGGGACGACGTGCCCGGCCCGAGGCCCGGACGTGTCCTGCTACGAGGCGCGGACGGCTTGGTCCTCGAAGTAGCGGCTCGCCTCGTCCGGCTGGTTCACCGCGTAGACGTACTCGCGGGCCCAGGCCTCGGCGTCCGGGTAGCCGCTCGCGGCGATGCGCTCTGCAGCCTCCTCGAGGTCGTACTCCGTGCGCCGAAGCTCGATGTCGGGCCCGAGGAAGGCCCAGTACGCGCCCGGTTCGTCCTCGTAAGGCATGCCGACGCTGCCCGCGTTCACCAACCGCTTCCCGGCCGCCCGGCGGTCGTACTGGACGTGTGTATGGCCGCCGACGACGACCTCCTCGGCGACGCCCTCGAGCATCGGCGCGAGCCGATCCTCGGGACTTAGGCGCGTGACGATCTCCTCGTCGCTCCGCGGGGAGGCATGGCAGAAGAGCACGGAGCCGAGCCCGCTCACGTCGAGCGACACCGTCAGCGGCAGGCCGCCGAGGAAGTCGCGCTGCTCAGGCGTCAGCGCCTCGGCGGCGAAACCGTCCAGCTCGCGATCCGTGTTCCCGCGGACGAAGCGTGCGCGCTCGTCCAGGGCCAGGAGCGTCTCGAGTGTCTCCCTCGGGAACGGGCCGAGGACGGCGTCGCCTCCCACCACGACGAGGTCCGGCGTGACGCTCTCCAGGTCGGCCAGCACCGCCTCGAGGGCCGGCAGGTTCCCGTGGATGTCGTAGAGAGCCGCGACGCGCACCCCCGTACGCTAGACGCTCGGGCTCCTTGACAGCGCGGAGTGGAGGATCGAGACTCGCGTGGCAAGTGGCTCCGATGAAGGGACGTCCTGCGGGGGGCTTCTTGGCCGCTGTCGGAGCCGGCCTCGCATTGGCGATCGCTTCGAGCCCGGCGGCGGCGGACACCAGGGCCGTCGCCGACGGGAACGACGCCCCCGGCCGCCTCGACATACGCCGCGCGACCCAGGGGCATGCCGGCTCCCGGACCGTGACCCATTCCGTCACGACCTCCAGGCGCTTCGCCTCCTCGTTCCTGCAGGGCGAGAATGCCTTCACGTTCCACTTCGACACGAACGCGAGGCCCGCGAGGTTCGAGCGCTTCGTCTTCGTCTTCTGGGCGAACGGCCGTCTGAGGGCCATGGTCGCAAACCGGAGGGGGAGCATCGGCGCCGCCCGCGTGTCGAGGCCGAACGGGAGGACGGTGAAGGTGCGCGTGCGCAAGAGCCAGCTCGATCCGGCGGGCTACCACTGGCTGGTGGCGAGCTTCTTCCCGTCCGGTTTCGACGTCGCGCCGAACCAGCGGCTCGCATTTCACGATCTGACTCCGCCCAGGATCACGCGCCTCAGCTTCCCCGACCCGTCCACGAACGCGTCGGCGACGCTCACGTTTCCCGTCTCGTTCAAGCTCGCGGACGCTTCGGGGATCAGATCATGGGTGCTGCAGCGGCGGCTGGCCGGGACGGCGTGGCGGCCAGTTGCCCGGGGGCGCGGAACCGGCGTGAAGACCCGGCAGGTCACCGGCGTCGAGGGGGATGACTACCTGTTCCGGGTTCGTGCGACGGACCGGGCGGGCAACACGCGGACGAGCGCCACACGTCGGGTCTCGGTTCCGTTGGACGACGCCAACGTGGATCTTACGGACGCCTTCGTCGGCGACTCATGGCAGGTCGCGCCTGGGCCGGGCTTCCTCGGCGCCTTCCACGCCACCGGGGGACCCGAGGACACGTTCGAGTACGAGTTCGTGGGTCGCTACGTTGCCTGGATCGCGGCTCCGACTACGAGTCCGATGTCGGCAACGGTGAACATCGACGGCGCCGAAACACTGGTAGACCTGAGCTCGTTCACCGGCGAGCGGGTCAAGGTCTTCGAGCAGGGTGGCCTCGATCCGAGCAGCCCGCACACGATCACGATCTCGAGCGATGTGGCCGGAATCACTGTCGACGGCCTCGTCTTCCGGTAGCCGGCCGTACACTCGCGGCCGATGCCGCTGCCGCTCGAGTCGGTGCCCAACGTCTCGGAGGGCCGGGACGAGACGGTCCTCGCCGACCTGCGGGCGGCCCTGTCGGCGCCGGCACGACTCCTCGACGTGCACACCGACTGGGACCACCACCGCTCGGTCTTCACGCTCGTCGGGAGCGGGGAGGAGCTCGTCGAGGCGCTCCTCGCCGGGATCCGCTGTGCAGCGGAGCGCATCGACCTCCGCCGCCACGGGGGTGCGCATCCCAGGATCGGCGCCGCCGACGTCGTCCCGCTCGTCCCCCTCGAGCCGGAGGCGGAGCCCGCCGCGCGGGAGGCTGCGCTTGCTCTCGCCGACCGCGTGGCGGCCGAGCTCGAGCTCCCCGTCTTCTTCTACGGACGGCTCACCGAGGACTCCCGCGAGCCCGCCTTCTTCCGCCGCGGCGGCCCTGAGGAGCTGCAGCGTCGCCTGGACGCGGGCGAGCTCGCTCCCGACCGCGGGCCGCCGCGGCTGCATCCGCGCGCGGGCGGCGTCCTGGTCGGCGTCCGCTGGCCGCTGATCGCGTTCAACGTCAACCTCCGCACCGACGACCTCGCCGTCGCGAAGGAGATCGCTCGCCTCGTCCGCGAACGAGACGGCGGCTTCCCGGGCGTTCGTGCGCTCGGGCTCGAGCTCCCCAAGGCAGGGCTCGCCCAGGTGAGCATGAACGTGACCGACTGGGAGGCGGCCGCGCTCTACGAGATCGTCGGGCGCATCGTCGCGGAGGCGGACGCGCGGGGTGTCGCCGTGGCCAGCTCGGAGCTCGTCGGGCTCATGCCCGCGGGCGCGGCCGTCGAGGCGGCCGGGAGCGTCCTCGGGATCGAGGGCTTCGACCCAACGCGAGTGCTCGAGCTGCGCCTGCTCGATCCCTGAAGCGCCGACGGCCCCTCGCGGGGGCCGTCGGACGCTGGGACGTTGAAGCCGTGAAGTGGTGCTACGAGTGGGCGAGCCGCCGGTTGCGGCCGACCGCCCAGGCGCCCACCATGAACGCCGAGAGCGCCATCCCGATGGCGAGGCCGGAGCCGGCCGCGGCCCAGTCGGTCCCGTCCTTCGAGGCGATCGTCACCGCGGGCTGCACGCCGCGGAGCTGCGGCTGGTAGCCGTCCGGGCCGCCGACGCGGTCGACGAGGCCGCGGTTGCGAGGCTCGGTCCCGCCGTAGCCGCGCAGGAGCACGGGATTGTCCGTCACCGAAAGCTGCGGTTGGTACCCGTCCGGCTTCGCCCGGCCGTTCAACAGCGTCGTACCACCGCCGACGTCGTGGCTGCGGAAGAGGAACGGATCCTCCTTCACCTGCGCCGGCTCCGGCGCGTGCCGGCGGAGCTGGAGCTGCGGCGGGTCGGCCAGCGCCGTCGGCGCAAAGCTCATGGCCGCGAGCACGAGCGCCAGCGTGATGCCGATCTTGCTGCGGATCGTGGTGATCATGTCTTCCTCCTTCGTCCTCCCCGGCCGCCCGTGCGGCCGACTGGGACGAGCTTGCGCTCGTGCGCTAAAACACTTCCGAGGGATTCGCTAAAGGACGGCTAAAGGCCGGCCGGCGTGGAGGGAGCGATGGAGTTCAGAGTCCTCGGGCCGTTGGAGGTGCACGAGGGGGGGCGCTCGCTTCCGATCGGCCGCGGCAAGGAGCGCGCTCTGCTCGCGCTGCTCCTGCTGCACGCGAACGAGGTCGTCTCGAAGGACCGGCTGATCGACGCCCTCTGGGGCGAGACGCCTCCGCCGACTGCGCCCACCGCGCTCCAGGTGAGCGTCTCGAAGCTGCGCAAGACGCTCGGGCCGGCCCGGATCGTCACGCGCGCGCCGGGCTACTCCCTCGAGCTCCAGCCCGACGAGCTCGATCTGCGCCGCTTCGAACGGCTCGCCTCCGAAGGCGCCTCGGCGCTGGCCGCTGGGAATGCCGAGCGGGCGGCGGGGCTCCTCCGCGAGGCGCTCTCCCTCTGGCGTGGCCCCGTGCTCGCTGATCTCGCCTACGAACCTTTCGTGCAGGCGGAGGTCCTCCGGCTCGAGGAGCTCCGCCTGGCGACGCTGGAGCGACGGATCGAAGCCGACCTCGCACTCGGGCGGCATGCCCACGTCGTCGGCGAGCTCGAGGGGCTCGTCGCGGAGCATCCGCTCCGGGAAGGCCTGCGCGGACGGGTGATGCTGGCGCTCTACCGCTCGGGTCGCCAGGCGGACGCGCTCGAGGCCTACCACGCCGCCCGCCGAGCGCTCGTGGACGAGCTGGGGCTCGAGCCGAGCGCGGAGCTGCAGGAGCTCGAGCGGGCGATCCTGCGGCAGGACACTTCGCTCGCTGCGCCCGAGACCGTCCCGCTTCCGGCGCCGGAACCGTCCGATGCTCGCCCGCCCGCGGCACCCGAGCGCAAGCTGGTTACGGCGCTCTTTCTCGATCTCGGAACCTCGGACGATGCGGACGACCCCGAGTGGGCGAATGCGACGCTCGCCAGCGCGGTAGCAGCCGCACTGGAGGAGCTCGAGGCGCGGGGAGGAGCGGTCGAGCGGGGGATCGGCGACGCGCTCCTGGCCGTCTTCGGGGCGCCTGCCGCCCAGGAGGATCATGCGGAGCGGGCGCTCGCTGCGGCCCTTGCAGTGCGCGAGCGGCTGCGGGAGCGCTCGCCGCGAATCGCGGTCGAGAGCGGGGAGCTCGTCGTCTCCCGCGCCGACCCGGAGCCCTTCGCAGGCCCGCCCGTGAGCGCGGTCGCCCGCCTCGTGCGCGGTGCCGCCCCGGGGGAGATCGTCGTCGGCGGGCGAGCGGCCGCGGCAGCGCGCGGCGCGTTCGAAGTCGCCGAGCGTGACGGCGTCCTCCTGCTCGTGCGACCGCTCGAGCGAGATCTGCCCCGCGGCGCGCCCGGTCTCGGCCGGACGTTTGTCGGACGCGAAGGCGAGCTTGCCGTGCTCCAAAGCGCCTGGCAGCGGGCTCTGGCGGATCGCCGGACGCAGCTCGTCCTGGTCCTCGGAGAGCCGGGAATCGGCAAGACTAGCCTGCTCCAGGAGCTCCGCACGGCGCCGGCCCTGGCCGTGGCGCAGTGGCACGCCGGGCGCTGCCCTCCTTATGGGCACGCCGCCGCGTACCTGCCGCTGGCCGATCTGCTCCGTCCGCACGTCGACGAGCACGAGCTCCTCGGCCTTGCTCTCGGCGGCTCGCCCTCGGAGGCTCTGCACCCGCGGGAGGCGCGCGAGCAGCTCCACACGGCTGTGCTCGGCGTCCTTGCGGACGTGGCGGCCCGGGCGCCGGCCGTGCTCGTCGTGGAGGACGTGCACTGGGCCGACGAGGCCCTCCTCGAGCTGATCGAGAGCGCCGGCCGGATCGAGGCGCCCCTGCTCCTGGCCGTGACGGCGCGGTCGGAGCTACTCGAGCGGGCCCCCGAGTTCGCGGGCGGTTCCGACGCGTCCCGCCTCTGGCTCGAGCCGCTCCCTCAGGAGGACGTCCGCCGGATGGTCGACGCGCTCGTCGGCCGCCTCCCCGACGCCGTCGAGAGCCTCGTGCTCGAGCGCGCCGGCGGCAACCCGTTCTTCGTCGAGGAGGCGCTCGCCTCGCTCGTCGATCGCCAGGTGCTGCTGCGCGAGGGAGATCGCTGGGTCGTCCGGGAGGAGCCCACCTCGATCGAGGTGTCGGACACCGTGCACGCGGTTCTTGCGGCGCGCATCGATCTCCTGCCGGACAAGGAGAAGCGCGCTCTCGAAGCGGCCGCCGCAATGGGCCGGAGCTTCTGGGACGGGGCGGTGCGCGCGCTGGCGGGTCAGTCGGCCTCAGACCTCCGGCTCCTGGTCGAGCGCGGGTTCGTGAGCCCCTCCGCAGGGTCGGCTCTCGCGGGTGAGCGCGAGTACGCCTTCAAGCACGCGCTCACGCGCGAGGTCGCCTATGGAAGCCTGCCGTTCGCCCGCCGCGCCCGCCTTCACGCCGGCTTCGCCGAGTGGCTCGAGCGGACCGGTCGGGCGGTCGACGAGCACGCTCCCCTCCTGGCGCACCACTACGCGGAGGCGGCCGCCTCCGAGCGGGTCGATCTCGCCTGGCCGGCCGAGCCCGAGCGGGCAAGCGAGCTTCGTTCCCGGGCCCTTCTCTGGCTTCGTCGGGCCGCCGACGCCGCCCTGGCTCGTTTCGAGCTCGACGAGGTCCTCGCCCTCCTCGAGCGAGCACGGGAGCTGGAGCTCGACGACGGGCTGCGGTCCGAGCTCTGGTGGCAGGCGGCGACGGCTCATCTGCTCAAGTACGACATGGAGGGCTACCGCCGGGCCGCCGAGGAGGCGCTCGCGCTCGCGCCGCCCGAGCCGGCTGCCGAGATCCTGGCGGACCTCGCGATTCACGGCGGCGGCAGGCCGTACATGTGGAAGGAGGTGCCCGCGGCGGAGGTCGTGGAGGGCTGGATGGAGCGGGCCCGGGAGCTCGCCGAGCCGGGAACTCGCGTGGAGGCGAAGCTCCTGGCGACCGAGGCGATGCGGCGCCCCGCGGAGGCGCAGGAGGCGGCCGAGCGGGCGACCGCGATCGCCGACCGGCTCGGCGACCCCTACCTTCGCGCGGACGCCTACGAGGCCCAGACGGGCGTAAGCCTCGCGGTCGGGGACCTGGAGGCGGCACGCCGCGGGGTCGACCGTCAGCTGGCGCTCGTCCCCCATCTCGGCGACCCGGACCGACGCGGAGAGCAGTACTTCCTCGCGGCGATCGTGTACGCGCACCTCGGGCTGATCGAGGAGAGCCGACCGTATTCCCGCGAGCACGAGCGCATCGTCGCCGGCCTCACGCCCCATCACCGCGTCCACGCGGTCGGAATGCATCTCGTCACGGAGACGATCGCGGGGAGGTGGGCGGCGGCGCTCGCTCTCGCCGAGCGCGCCGAGGAGGCTGCGGCGGCGAACCGGGAGACGCCGTGCCAGTTCGACCGCCGCTCCCTCCTCATGTGCGCGCTCGCGGCAGCGCAGCTCGGCGAGCAGGCTGAGGCGCGCCGCCTCGAGGGGCTCGCGGCGCAGGCCGGCTCGGTGCTCGGCGCGAGCCGGTCCGACTCCGCGCTGCTGCGCCTGCTCCTCCTCGGCGACGACCGTCCGGAGCTCGAGCGCGCGCTCGAGCTCGAGCCCATCCCGGGGCCGTTCGACCCGGACTTCCCAGCCGCGCGGCTGGACGCCCTCCTCTCCCTCGGGGGCCGCGCGCGCGTGGAGGACGAGGCGCCAGGCGTACTGGCGCGCGGGGGATACGCGGCCCCCTTCGCCGAGCGTGCGCTAGGCGTCGTCCGCCGCGAGCCGGGGCGCCTGGAGGCGGCGGCGACGCGCTTCGAGGCCATGGGCCTCGGCTGGCGGGCCGAGGAGACGCGCTCGCTCCGGATGCGGCGAGCGTCGCGCCGGCGCCAGCCGAGCCGACGAGCGTGAGGGCGGATCGAACGGCGCGAGGACGACCCGACGCGGACGAATCCAGCTCGGGGACTACCTTGGCACGAGGTCGCTGAAGACGAAGCCGTCGCGCTCCACCACGGCGCCCGGCATACAGCTCACGGGCCGCGCGAACAGCGGGCCGTCGTGCACGAACGTGTGGAACTCGCCGTTCTCCCCGCACGGATCGACGCCGTCCGGGAGGCCGGCCAGGAAGGCGTCGTCGTACTCGCGTCCCGCTGCCGACCGCGGCAGGTGCCGGGGATCGAGGCAGACGATCACGGCTCGGAAGCCGCCCGCGACGAACTCCTGGGCGAGCGCGGCGGTGTCCCGGTGCCAGAGGGGGAAGACGGCGCGCTTGCCGGCGGCGGCGAGCTGCTGCTCGCGGTAGGCGCGGACGTCTGCGAGGAAGAGGTCGCCGAAGGCGACGGCCTGCAGGGCCTCGAGCGCCGGCGAGGCAAGCGCGGCGGCCATCCGCTCTTCGTAGAGCTCGTTCGAGCACGCCGGTGGGATCCGCACCTCGACGAGCGCGATCCCAAGCGCCTCCGCCTGGTGGTGCAAAAGCTCGCGGCGGACGCCGTGCATGCTGACCCGCTCGTACTCCTCCGTGACGGTCGTGAGCAGCGCCCGCACCTCTCCGCCCTCGCGTAGCAGCGCGCCGAGCGCGAGCGCGGAATCCTTGCCGCCGCTCCAGGCCAGAGCGAGCGCGGGCGCGGGCGGCGGGCGGTTCGGTTCGGCGTCCACGGCGGTTCTACACTTGCCCCGATGGCCACGACGACCGCGGTCTCGCTCACCGGGGACGACCTGACGCTAGCCGACGTCTGGTCGGTCGCGGTCGAGGGAGCGTCCGCGGAGCTCTCCGAGGAGGGCCGGCGCAAGCTTGCCGCCGCGCGCGAGCTCGTCGAGCGAGCGGCGAGCGAGAGCTCGGGCGAGCACACCTACGGGATCAACACCGGCTTCGGGCGCTTCGTCGAGCGGACGATTCCGCCCGAGCTCTCGGAAGAGCTCCAGCTCCGCCTCCTCCGCAGCCACGCCTGCGGCGTTGGTGAGCCGTATCCGGACGAGGTCGTCCGTGCGGCCATGCTCCTGCGCGCGAACGCTCTTGCCAAGGGCTATTCGGGCGCGCGGGCTACCACGGTGGAGCTCCTGCTCGCGTGCCTGAACGGGGGCGTGCTACCTGTCGTCCCCAGTCGAGGCTCGGTCGGGGCCTCCGGCGACCTGGCGCCGCTCGCTCACCTCGCGCTCCCGCTCGTGGGCGAGGGCTGGGCCCGCGTGGACGGCGAACGCCTACCCGGGGCGGACGCCCTCGCCCGCCTCGGGCTCGAGCCGGTCCGCCTCCGCGCCAAGGAGGGGCTCTCGCTCATCAACGGGACGCAGTTCATGGCCGCGATCGGAGCGCTGGCGCTCGTGCGGGGCCTGCGGCTGGCGAAGTCTGCCGACATCGCGTGCGCGCTCTCGCTCGAGGCTCTCCAGGGTTCGCGGATCAGCTTCCTGCCGGAGATCCATGCTCTGCGGCCGCTCCCCGGCCAGCAGGCCTCGGCGGCCAACATCCTGCGTCTCCTCGAGGGGTCGGCGATCATCGAAGGGCACCGCTGGTGCGACAAGGTGCAGGACGCCTACTCTCTACGCTGCGCGCCGCAGGTGCACGGGGCGAGCCGCGACCTGTTGGCCTATGCGGAGGCGACGGTGGCGGTCGAGCTGAACGCGGCCACGGACAACCCGCTCGTCCTCGTCGCGGAGGGCGAGCTCGTCTCGAACGGGAACTTCCACGGACAGCCGCTCGCATTCGCCCTCGACGGGTCGGCGATGGCCTTCGCCGAGCTCGCCTCCATCTCCGAGCGTCGCGTCGAGCGGCTCACGAACCCGTCCCTCTCGGACGGGCTCCCGGCTTTCCTCACGCACGACGGAGGGCTCAACTCGGGGTTCATGATCCCGCAGTACGTGGCCGCCGCGCTCGTGAGCGAGAACAAGGTGCTCTGCCACCCGGCGAGCGTCGACTCCATCCCGACGAGCGCGGGCCAGGAGGATCACGTCTCGATGGGGAATGCGTCGGCGCTCAAGGCCTGGGAGGTGCTCGCCAACGCCGAGCGCGCGCTCGCGATCGAGCTCCTCGCGGGCGCCCAGGGCATCGAGTTCCTGGCACCGCTCGAGCCCGGGGCCGGCGTGCGCGCCGCCCACGACTTCGTTCGCTCGCTCTCGGCGACCGTGCACGAGGACCGCCCGCTGGCCGAGGACATCGAACGCGTGGCGAGGGCGATCGCGAGCGGCGAGCTCGTGTCCGCCGTCGACCGGGAGGTCGGAGAGCTCGCGTGAAAGTGGCGTCGGTCG
>DASQWP010000050.1:0-2606 GCA_035640195.1 Gaiellaceae bacterium
CGAGGCGCCGATGCTCTACAACGGCGAGGAGGTCGGAAACGGCCAGCCGCCCGAGGTGGACGTCGCGGTCGATCCGCTCGAGGGCACGCGCCTGACGTCGGTCGGGCAGCCGAACGCGATCGCCGTGATCGCGCTGGGGGAGCGCGGGACGATGTTCTTCCCCGGTGCGGCCGTCTACATGGACAAGCTCGTGGGCGGGCCCGAGGTAGGGGAGGCGCTCGACATCGCGGCCTCCCCGGCCGAAAACGTCCAGCGTGCGGCGAAGGCGAAGGGCGTGAAGCCGAGCGAGATCGCCGTCGTCGTGCTCGACCGGGAGCGGAACGAGCCGATCATCGACGGGCTCCGCGAGGTGGGCGCGAAGGTCAACCTCATCACCGACGGCGACGTCGCGCCGGCGATCGCGGCCGCCCGGCCGGGCACGGGCGTCGACCTCATGATGGGGATCGGCGGCACGCCGGAGGGAGTGATCGCCGCCGCCGCGGTCAAGTGCCTGGGCGGCACAGTGCAGGGAAAGCTCTGGCCGAGGACCGAGGAAGAGCGCCGAGCGCTCCTGGACGACGGCTACGACCTCGACCGCGTGCTCATGACCGACGACCTCGTGGGCGGCGACAACGTCTTCGTGGCTGCCACGGGCGTCACCGACGGGGCGCTCCTACGCGGCGTGCGCTACACCCGCGACGGCGCGGTTACGGACTCCATCGTCATGCGCTCACGCTCGGGCACCGTGCGGCGCGTCGAGGCGCAGCACGCCTTCGAGAAGCTCGAGAAGCTCTCGGGCCGCGAGTACCGCTAAGCCGCCGTCGGCACCTTCTCCATGTCGGGCGTGTAGTCCCCGGAGCGGGCGGCCCCGTTCAGCCGCGCCCGGTGAGCGAAGGCCTCCTGGCCCGCGGCGAGGTTCGCCTCGTCGCCCCGCCAGGCCTTGAGGGCCGGGGCCTGGAGCGCACGACCGTAGGAGAAGGAGAGCTCCCAGGGATGCGGCCCGATCCTGTTCAGGGCGTTCAGGTTCGCGGTCGCCTGCTCGTCGCTCTGGCCGCCGGAGAGGAACACGATCCCCGGGACGGCGGCGGGAACGACGCTTCGGAAGCAGCGCACGGTCGACTCCGCCACTTCCTCGGGGCCCGCCTGGGTGGGGCATTCCTTCCCTGAGAGCACCATGTTCGGCTTCAGGAGCATCCCCTCGTAGACCACGCGCTGGGAGAAGAGCTCGTTGAAGACCGCCTCCAGCGTCGCCTCCGTCACCTCGTAGCAGCGCTCGATCGTGTGGTCGCCCTCCATCATCACCTCGGGCTCGACGATGGGAACGAGACCGGCCTCCTGCGAGAGCGCGGCGAAGCGCGCGAGTGCGTGCGCGTTGACGTGGATCGAGTACGCGCTCGGAATGCCCTCGCCGATGTCGATCACGGCGCGCCACTTCGTGAACTTCGCGCCGAGCTCACGGTACTCCTCGAGGCGCTCCCGGAGGCCGTCGAGGCCCTCCGTCACCTTCTCGCCCTCGGCGCCGGCGAGCGGCTTCGCGCCCTTGTCGACCTTGATCCCGGGAATGACGTCCGCCTTCTCCAGCACCTGGGTGAAGGGGGTTCCGTCGGCGGTCGACTGGCGGATCGTCTCGTCGAAGAGGATGACGCCGCTCACGTGATCGCCGATCCCCGGCGTGGTGAAGAGCAGCTCCCGGTAGGAGCGCCGGTTCTCCTCCGTCGACTCGACGTCGATCGACTTGAAGCGCTTCTCGATCGTCCCGTGGCTCTCGTCCGCGGCGAGGATGCCCTTCCCGGGCGCGACGATGGCCCGGGCGACCGCTTCGAGCTCGTTCTCTCGTGTCATCTCAGCTCCTTCCGGTTCCGCGGCAAGTATTCCATTCGGGCGGCAAACGGACTAGGATCTCAGCTTCAGAGGGGCAGTGCTGCGGCGGCTGCCCCTCTCTCTATGATGCCCGCCGTTTGCGCCGATCGGGCAGATGTCGGCGCGACGACGGCGGTGATCGTCAACAACGCGCCGGGGCCCCGTCGCCGGGCGTGCCGGGGCTCCCTCGGACTATGAGGTGAAGAAGGAGGTGACCATGTCGATCCGCGCGACGATCGCGTCGGACAGCGCTGCGAACAGGAGGATGATGGGCGGCGCGATGAGGCCGAGAATGATCGCGTACTCGCTCGACGTCTGGCCTGTCTCGCGACTCCTCGCTCCAGTTGTCGTCACACGGACACCTCCTGAACGGCCGGCCTGGGGCCGCCCGTAAATGGCTCCCTCATCGTCGTACGAGACAGGCGTGCTGGGTATCCCTCGTTCGGAGCATGTAAGCGGGCCCGGAAGGGCTTGGGAGCGGTGCTATCGTGGGCTTCGCGCGGACGTAGCTCAGTTGGTAGAGCATCAGCTTCCCAAGCTGAGGGTCGCGGGTTCGATCCCCGTCGTCCGCTCTAGGTTTGCGGGACACCAGCAGGGCCGGGGATACGCGGGGGGTACTGACTTCCGACCAGCCTCCTCCTCGCGGAACGCTCCAGCGAGTGCCGCGCGGATCAGACTCGACGTGCCTGGGATCGCGTGGGTGTAGGCCCGCAAGCTGCTCGGTGACCGCCGAGGGCAGGCCCGCGTAACGCCTCGCTTTCGAGCGA
>DASQWP010000051.1:0-6040 GCA_035640195.1 Gaiellaceae bacterium
CGGCGATGACACCCCCATGTCCCAAGCCCAGAGGGGTAAGCAGCCGGGAAGAATGGCGAGGGCGGCAGTGAGAAGGACAGCGCTGAGTATGCGGCGCACGCGAGACGTATCGGGCGGCGCCATTTCCGCCTTGAGCCCCGCGGGGTCCGCCTGAGTGATGTCTTTCGCCCTACGGCCTGGAGGACTTACCCCAGCGCATGAGGGCCTCACCGGCGCGCTCGAGTCCGCGCCGGTAGATGAGGTCCGCGAGCGCGTGCGCGGCCTGCTCGCGACGCGAGGGCAGGACAGCGAAGAGGGCGAGCACGGCACAGTTCGCCGGGACAAGGCCATTCGTAGCGGCGCGGCTGCTCCTGGGGCGGCCGGGGCGGCCGCGAGATGCCCGCCCGCTTCAGCGCTCGCCAAACGGTTGCGTGCGCGTGTCCCGTCTCGCCGGCGATCAGCCGCGGCCCCCAGCCGGTGCGGCGCCTGGCCGCGCAGATCCGTGCCTGCTCAGCGCTGGGCAGCAGCCGCGGGCTGCGCAACGGCCGCGAGGAGCGGTCCTGCAGCCACGCAAGCGTCGAGCGCGCCTCCTCGTCGGCCTCTAACCAACGCCGCAACCACTTACAGGCCGTACTCGGCGAGACGCCGCGGCGTCTCGCCGCCTCCCTACACGAGCTGCCGCACTCCACGTCAGCCACGAGCGCGCGACGACCAGCGAGTCCGAGACGAGCGTTACGGTGAGAGCGCATCCGGCGCCTCCTTTCGAGCGTGAGTCCTGGCAGACCCACACCCTTAAGAAGGCCCGGATGACCTACTCAGCCGTCCACAACGTGTTGAGGCACCTCATCTAGCCGTCCGCAAGAGCAGCCGCGAACCGCGCTTGCTAGAACGGCTTGACCGTCATCAGGAAGATAGCGATCGCCAGCAGGGACACGTCGGTCCAGCTGAGCAGGCGCAGTCTGCGGATCAGGGCCGCGAGGTCACTCGTATCGTGCAGGTCGACCGCGGGCGCTTCAAACTCCGCAGGCGGTGCGAGCGCGGACTTCGCCGCCTCGGTCAGCTTCTGCCCGGTAGGCACGATGAGTCCGATCCCGAGCGCGAAGATCGCGACGAGCAGGATCAGCCCGCCCGTCACCCAGCCGTCGTCGGCGAAGCTCCACGGTCCGTCGAAGACGAGGACAAAGCCCGCGACCAGGGTGACGAGCGAGGCCGGGATGAACAGGACCTTGGCCAAGCTGTCGTCGAACTCGCCGAACCGCACGAGCCAGCTCAGCTCGCCGGCGCGCGACGCGAGCTCGAGCAGCGCCATTGAGAGCAGCGCGGCACCGAACCACGCGGCCGCCGCGAGCACGTGGAGGAAGAGGAAGACCTCGTACGTCGACATTTCCGATGACACCCTCTCATAGCCACGACATTCATCGTGCGGTGGCGTACCCAGCCCGCGCGCACACCCACCAACGTAAGCTCGGCCGCAGGCAGCTTGTCCGGGTTGGTGATCGAGCTCACGCCCTGGGATCTGGCCCTCCGCGACGTCGAGGGACATCACACTGATCAGCCTGCCCTCCGCGGTCGAAGAACGAAGCACCCGGTTGCCCGTTTACCTCCTCGCGGCGCGGTGATGCCGAAGCGTCGGGGCAACAGATGGGCAACTGGAGCCACCGAAACCGGCCGAAACGATCAGGCCGTCACGGAGGCGATTCGATGATCTGGAGCGGGATTCCTTCGGTACGTCTCGGCCGGTCTGGCCGCTCGGGCCTGAATCATAATCCGTGTGTCGCAGGTTCGAGTCCTGCCGCCGCTACCACCGAAAACCCCCGTTTACGGGGTTTTCTCTCGTTCGCAGAGGCCGTGGTCCTCTCGTTCGTTCGAGGGGATTCCCGTACGCCCCGCTAACTCGTCGCGCGAAGAGCCTTGATCAGGCCATCCTTGCTCATCTTCGAGCGGTCGGCGACGTTCGCCTTCCGGGCACGTTCGTAGAGTTGCTGCTTGGTGAGCTCTTCCAAGGCTTCCTGTCGGCGCGCCGGAGGCGCGATCTGGCTCACGACGCGGCCCGCGGGCCCGCGACGGCGCACGAGAATGGCACCGAGTGCGATCGCTGCCACCGCCGTTCCTATCACTCCACCCACTAATGCTCTCATGACGCACCTCCTCCCCGGGCCACTGGTCGATACCACGATCTGCGAATCGGCGCCCGGGTTGTAGCAGGGTCTTCGTTTCCTTCGGTCATCTTCCTTGTCGGAGGGCGCCTTCCTGAGGCTGAGACCCCGAAAGGGGGGACCCGTGGCTGAAGCCGGCAAAAACGAAGGTTCGCCCGGTTTCTCGACCACGCACGAATGATTACGTGCGTCCCGAGTGGGTAGCACCTGGCCTGATCGAAGGTCTCTGAAGCTTGGCGCAAGAGGGAGGGAGCGATGTTTGGACGCAAGCGTCGCGGCCGCGTGGAGCAGGCCGTCGAAACCGTGCAGCCGTACGCGGAGACCGCCCGTCAAGTGGCGGGCGACGAGGAAGTTGCCCGGCGAGGCGCCGGGGCGCTCGCATCGCTGTTTCTGCTGCGGCGGCGGCTACTCGCCTCGATGGGACTTGCAGGTCTCGCGTGGCGAATCGCGAACGACGCGCACCTCCGCGGGGAGCTGAACCGGCTCGCGGACGATCTTGTTGCCCTGAAGGGGCGTGCCGAGCGGGCGCGGGTGCGTCGCCGCCGGCGCCGGATGTTCGCAGGTCTTGCCGGCTCGGGTGCTGCGGCTGGCGCCGCGGTCGTGTACGCCCGTGCCCGCGGCCCAGCACGGGTGGAAGAAGCGATTGAAGTGGCCGTTCCGGTGACGACCGCCTACAACCAGTGGACGCAATTCGAGGAGTTTCCAAGCTTCATGGACGGAATCGAGCAGGTGCGCCAGGTCGACGACACACACCTCCACTGGGTCGCTTCCGTGGGAGGCCGGCAGCGCCAGTGGGATGCCGTGATCAGCGAACAGCGGCCAGACGAGCGAGTCGCCTGGCACGCGACCTCCGGAAAGCGTAATGCGGGCGTCGTCACGTTCCACCGACTCGCCGACGACCGCAGCAAGGTGATGGTGCAGCTCGACTTCGAGCCCGACGGACTGCGTGAAACGGTCGGGACGATCCTTGGTCTCGACCGACGGAGGATCAAGGGAGACCTCGAGCGCTTCTCCCACCTCCTCGAGAGGCGCGGTGCCGAGAGCGGCGCTTGGCGGGGCACCGTCGAGCGGGGAGCGCTCGTGGCCGACGACTGGACCGCTCGCTGAGCGCGTGTCCAGTCGGCGAGTGAGTCTTTGAGCGAGCGCGAAAGGTCGAGTGCGAAGGCGATCGGGCGGCGGGGAACGGTCTCGCGTGCGTCGATTCTTTGATCCCTTTAGGCACGGGGTGGCGAGCGGGGATCCGCTTCCCAACGGAGTCGTCCTCTGGACCCGCGTTACGACGGACCAGGAGGGCCCAGTCGAACTCGTGTGGCGCGTCGCGATCGATCCCGACGTCGAAGACGTCGTCGCCGAGGGAACGGTGGTAACGGATGTGTCCACGGACTACACGGTTCATATAGACGTGCGAGGTCTCGCTCCGGCGACGACGTACTTCTACGCGTTCGAGGTGCACGGCCGCCGCTCACCGGTTGGGCGGACGAGGACAGCGCCCGTCGGACGCTGCGAGCGCCTGCGCTTCGCGCTCGTCTCCTGCGCCAAGTACACGGCCGGCTACTTCAACGTCTACGCGCGAGTCGCCGAGCGGAATGACCTTGATTTCGTCCTCCACGTCGGGGACTACATCTACGAGTACGGAAACGACGACCCCAAGTCGGCGCCCGGCCCGAAAATCGGGCGCGGTGTCGAACCCCCGCACGAGGCGCGCACGCTCGCCGACTACCGCGCCCGGTACGCGCACTACCGGCGCGACCCAGACCTCCAGCTCGTCCACGAGACGCACCCGCTCATCGCCACGCTCGACGACCACGAGCTCGCCGACGACGCCTGGCGCGGCGGCGCGGGAGGTCACGATGCCGCGCGCGAGGGAGAGTGGGCCGCCCGCCGGGATGCCGCCCTCCGGGCATGGCGAGAGTGGATGCCCGTGCGCCTCCCGCCGCCGCCGGAGGAGGACCGGATCTACCGCACGCTCGGCTTCGGCGACCTCGCCGACGTGATCATGCTCGACGGGCGGACGAAGCGCGATCCGCAGACGAAGGGGCCCGAGATGGATGCTTCCGGGCGCTCGGTGCTCGGCCGGCAGGAGCACGAGTGGCTCCTAGGCCAGCTTTCCCGCTCGCAGGCGACATGGCGGTTGATCGGAAACGACGTGATGATCGGCCAGGTCTACACCGGCTTCATGCCAGAGGAGCTCGGCAACCCCCTCTCGGAGGTCGGGGTGCTCACGCAGCGCGACCACGGGCCCGAGCCCGACCAGTGGGACGGCTACACGGCCGAGCGCGCCGAGCTGTTCCGCTTCCTGGACGAACAGGGGATCGAAAACGTCGTCTTCCTGAGCGGCGACGTCCATACCGCCTGGGCCCTCGAACTCAAGCGTCGGCCCAAGGACGCAGACGACATCCCTACTGCCGTCGAGTTCGTGACTGCGAGCATCACGACCGAGAACCTGGACGACGACCTCGGCGCCGAGCCGCGAACGCGCTCGCTCGACATCGAGCGAACGGTGATCGAAGAGAACCCGCACGTCCACTGGGTCAACCTCGACGCCCACGGTTTCGTCCTCATCGACGTCAGCCACGAGCGAGTCCGCGGCGAGTGGTGGTTCGTGGCCGCGACCGGTCGGCGCATTCCCGACGAGTACTGTGGAGCGATCTTCGAGGTTCGAGCCGGCGAGCATCGGCTGCGCGAGATTCAGATCCAGGAGGCCGGCGCGTCGTGAAACGCCGCCGGTCCGGGTCCAACCTCCGTCTCCGGACGCGGATCCTGCCGCCCCCTCGGACCCGGGCGCCGCTCGCAGTCATTGAAAGGCTGCCTTCAGCAGGAGATGATCCCCACACCGGCACGTCGGATGCGGCGAGCGAGGAGGTGATCGTGGTGGAGAGACGGCTTGAGCGGAAGGCACGGAATGAGGCGTTGCTCCGTGAGGTCAACGAGCAGATCGAGCGGATCGACCGGGAAGCGGAATCCCGCGGCTGGGCCTCCGAGGAAGCGCGCTTCGAGTTCCAGTGCGAGTGCGGCGCCGACGACGGCAGTTGTGAAAGCCGAGTTGAGCTCACCATCGCCGAGTACGAAGCCGTGCGAGCGCAGGACGACCGCTTCGTCCTCTTCCCGGGACACGAAACACCCGGACTGGAACGCGTTGTCCAACAGAACGAGCGATTCGTCGTCGTCGACAAGGCAGCTGAGGCCGAGCCGTTTGTCGCCGACGATCCCCGCGGCGCCCCGCCCCGCTAACCGGCGAGCCACGATGGCGCTTCACGCCCGAAGCAGGTTGGCGCGGCGAGGACAGCCGGGGCGCACGGCATGAGGTGCGGCTAGAACCATTCCCCTACCTCGCTAGCGGGGGAAATCCGAGCCAATCCGCGACCGCCGCTCTATCGGAGGATTCGCGGGTCGATCGAGCCGACGCCGCTGTTCGCCGCCCTACCTCCTGATGAAGTACGTGTGGTCGATGCGCTTGCCGTAGCGACCTCGGAAGCGCGGCCAGACGTAGACGTCGTAGCGTCCCGACATGCTCAGGGAGTACCTCACTCCGTCCTGCATCCAGCGGCTGGGCATCCGCAGCCGGCTTCGCTCCGGCCAGCGGCTGAGGATCTTGCTTCCGTCACGCCAGACCTGGACGTTGTAGAAGCGGGCCCGCCTTACGGTCACCCAGTCCAGGAGCGGTGCGCGGCGAACCCTTGTCCCGCGCTTCGGCCTGAGCAACGGCTTCGAGTACTTGAGGCGGACGGTTCGCCGCGTCATGTTTCCCGCGACATCCGTGCAAGAGCCCGTGACCGAGGCTCTCGCGCGATTCGGTCCGTCGTAGGACCTCCTCGTGCAGCGAGCGATGCCGGAGAGAGCGTCCGTGCCCCTGAAGTAGAACCGAATGCGGCGGTTGTACCAGCCGTAGCGGTCCGGCTCGCGGC
>DASQWP010000052.1:0-4133 GCA_035640195.1 Gaiellaceae bacterium
CGGCATCACGAAGGCCTCGCTGGCGACCGAGTCGTTCCTCTCGGCGGCCTCCTTCCAGGAGACGACCAAGGTGCTGACGGACGCGTCGATCGAGGGCAAGGTCGACCGGCTCCTCGGCCTCAAGGAGAACGTCATCATCGGGAAGCTGATCCCGGCCGCGACCGGCCTCAAGCGCTACCGCGGCATCGAGATCAGCCCGAGCGAGAAGGTTCCCGTCGAGGCATACGCCCGCCCGGCAACGGAGGAGCAGCTCCTCGCGGCGCTCGAGGAGATCGGCTCCGACGGCGGCGAAGGGGCCGACCTGGGGCTCCTGGACATGGCGCTCGGGGGCGAGCCCGAGACGAACGGCGAGGGCACGCCGCACGACTCGACCGAGGCGGAGGAGATCCCCGAGGTCGATTCGCCACTCGACGAAGAGTCGTAAGCGAGCCACGGAACTCAACGCGACCGGGGCGGCCGAGAGGCCGCCCCGGAGCGTGCTCGGCCCGGGTGCGTCCCGCGCGGGTTCGGTGCACTCGCTCCACGGGGTCTGACCTCGTTACGAGTTCGCCACAACTTTGTCGCGAGAACACTTCCGACCCATCGAAGTGCGATTTTCTCGCTCTTTGCGACAACTCCGACGGGGGTACCCCGAACGGGGGATGATCGCCCGGCGCGAAAGGACGTAGACTCGCGCCTGCCTCGAGAGGGGTTCCGGTTTGGGAGAGCCGGCTCGAGAGCGCGGCGCGGCGTTGTCCACAGGATCCACAGGAGGGTGGGGAGAATTGGCTGGTCCCGAGAACCCGTCTGCCCAGGACGCGGGCTCGCATGTAGCGCAATCAGGCCCGCCGGGAGAGTTCCTCTCCCGCGAGCTCGAGTCCGACTGCGCCCGCTTCCTCGAGCAGGCGAAGGCGCTCGCTCGCCGTCGCGCCGAGGCCCTCACAGCGCCCGGCGCGCGACTCTAGGCGCCCGCCTCATCTAGCCCGGCGCCCGGAAGTCGGCCTCACGGACCTGGCCCTTGCCCGCCTTCTTCGCTCGGTAGAGCGCCTCGTCCGCGCGCTGGAAGAAGGAGACGGGGTCGTCGGCCGGTATGAGCTCGGCGATCCCCGCCGAGACGTGCACGCGGTCCGCCGGGGAGATCGCGCGCGAGGCGACCGCGAACTGGATCCTCCGGTAGAGCTGCTCGGCGTCCCGCAGGCCGGACTCCGGGAGGACGACCGCGAACTCGTCGCCCCCGATCCGGCAGGGGACGTCCGCGCTCCGGACGACCGAGCGGACCCGCTCCCCCACGCCGGCGAGGACGGAGTCGCCGCCGAGATGGCCGACGCGGTCGTTGATCGCCTTGAAGTCGTCGACGTCCACGATGATGAGCGCCAGCCGGCGCTCGTAGCGCTCGGCGCGCGCGCACTCGCGCGCGAGCGTCTCGTGGAAGTAGCGCCTGTTGTGCAGGCCGGTGAGCGCGTCCAGGTCGGCGAGATGGCGCGCCTCGCGGAAGCGGCGCGCGTTACGAATCGCCGGCGCGCAGCTCGTGGCGAGCTCCTCGAGCTCCCCGAGCTCGTCGTCGGTCGCCGCCCGCTCCGAGCCGCGCCAGAAGACCGCGAGGGTTCCCTCCGGCTCGTCCTCCTCGCCGCGCAGGGGAACGACGATCCCGCCGCGGATGAGGTCCCCCTGCTCGGCCTCGGCCCGCTGCCGCTCGCCGTAGCGATAGCTGATGCGAACGGCGCGCGCACCTGCGCCGCCGGGGCTCGAGACGGGCTGACGGGATGCTTCCTCGGGCGTCATCCCCACGGTGGCGAGAAACGGCTCCTCGCCCTCGACCGGGAGGACGATCATCGCCGCGTCGACTCCGGGGAGCCCGGCCGCGCCGGCGAGCGTTCGCTCCAGGACGGCGTCGAGATCGAGCGTCGAGGCGATCTCGGCCACACGGCGCGACCGCCGGCCCTCCTCGCGCGCCTCGTGGAGCGCGCCCGTGAGGTTGCTGACCATCGACTCGGTGCGCGAGACCGACGCCTTGACCAGGTCGAGGTCCGTCGGCTGCCGGCGGGTCCTCCGGAGCGAGAGCACGACGAGACCCGCGGCCGTGAGCGCGAGCACGGCGGCGCCGATCGCGAGCCCGACCGCGATCCAGATGGCGCTGTCGGCGAAAAGAACCATGCAGGATGTTCCGTCCGGCCAGGGCCGCGGGACCGGGGCCGCCACCCTGACGATAGTGTTGGTTCGCACACCCGCGCAATTGGCCGGACGGCTAGTTCTGCGCCTTGGCGGCGGGCCAGACGTAGCTGCTACCATGGCGTCCGGGTTCGGCATGGGTTCCGCCCACGCCGGCCTTTTGTTGCGTCTGGAAGTCCTTCCGAAAGCAGGAGACGAACCCGTTGCCGACCGTGAACCAGCTGGTGCGCAAGGGCCGCAAGGCCACGGGCGCCAGAGTGAAGACTCCCGCCCTCCGCGGCGCCCCGCAGAAGCGGGGGGTTTGCACGCGCGTGTATACGACCACGCCGAAGAAGCCGAACTCGGCCCTTCGCAAGGTGGCGCGCGTTCGCCTCACGAACGGGATGGAGGTCGGCTCCTACATTCCCGGCGAGGGCCACAACCTGCAGGAGCACTCGGTCGTGCTCATTCGCGGCGGTCGAGTCAGGGACCTCCCGGGCTTCCGCTACAAGGTCATCCGCGCCGCGCTCGATGCCGGCGGGGTTTCGGAGCGACGGCAGGGCCGCTCGAAGTACGGAGCGAAGCGTGCCTAGGCGCGCCGAAGTCCCGGTTCGCGAGCTCGTGCCGGATCCCGTCTACAGCTCGAGGCTCGTGACTCAGGTGATCAACAAGGTCATGAATCGAGGCAAGAAGTCGACCGCGGAGCGGATCGTCTACTCGGCGCTCGACCTCGTCGGCGAGAAGACCGGCAAGCCGCCGGTCGAGGCCCTCGAGCAGGCGGTCAAGACCGTAACCCCGGTGCTCGAGGTTCGCTCCCGCCGCGTCGGCGGCGCCAACTACCAGGTCCCCGTCGAGGTGCCGCAGCGCCGCGCCCGCACGCTCGCCGTGCGCTGGCTCGTCGGCTACGCGCGCGAGCGGCGGGAGAAGCACATGGAGGAGAAGCTGGCCAACGAGATCCTCGACGCGCTCAACCAGCAGGGCGGTGCGTTCAAGCGCAAGGACGACCTCTACCGGATGGCTCAGGCCAACAAGGCCTTCGCCCACTACAGGTGGTAGCTGTGTCGACGACCGTGAAGACTGGTGGAAAGGTCGCGCTCGACCAGGTCCGCAACATCGGGATCATGGCGCACATCGACGCCGGCAAGACGACGACGACCGAGCGGATCCTGTACTACACCGGCCGCACCCACAAGATGGGCGAGGTGCACGAGGGCGCCGCCGTCATGGACTGGATGGCCCAGGAGCAGGAGCGGGGCATCACGATCACGTCCGCGGCGACGACGGCCTTCTGGCGCGATTTTCGTGTCAACATCATCGATACGCCCGGGCACGTGGACTTCACCGTCGAGGTGGAGCGGAGCCTGCGCGTCCTCGACGGCGCCATCGCCGTCTTCGACTCCGTCGCGGGCGTCGAGCCCCAGTCCGAGACCGTCTGGCGGCAGGCCGACCGCTATCGGGTCCCGCGCATCGCCTTCATCAACAAGATGGACCGCGTGGGGGCCGACTTCTTCGCGGCCATCCAGTCCATGGTCGACCGCCTCGGCGCGAACCCCGCTCCGATCCAGCTTCCGATCGGCCAGGAGGAGCATTTCCGGGGCGTCGTCGACATCGTCGAGATGCACGCGACCGTCTGGGACGACGACCTGGGCACGAAGATGGAGATCGGCGACATCCCCGCCGAGCTGCTGGAGCAGGCGCAGGAGTACCACCACCAGCTGATCGACGCGATCGCAGAGCACGACGACGAGCTCACCGAGACGTACCTCACTGACGAGGACGCCGTGACGCCGGAGATGATCCGGCGCGCGCTCCGCCGGGGCACCATCGACGGCCGGATCACGCCGGTGCTCCTCGGCTCCGCCTTCAAGAACAAGGGCGTGCAGCCGCTGCTCGACGCCGTCGTGGACTATCTGCCGAGCCCGCTCGACGTGCCCGCGATCAAGGGCGTCAAGCTCGACGGCGAGACGCCGGACGAGCGCGCCTCGTCGGACGAGATCCCGTTCTCG